>NZ_JAAGPM010000103.1:0-28718 GCF_017104865.1 Burkholderia sp. Ac-20349 | reverse complement strand
GCCCCTGGTCGATGAACAGCGTGAAGTAGTGACACACGTTGTAGAACAGCGCGATCGGCAACAGCAACAGGCAGAACTGCCGCGCAAACGCGTGGCCATCCAGCGTCGAACGCGATCCCGCCGCGCCATCCCGGCAGGTGCCAGACTTCCTGCCCGTCCCATGCCAGCGCCGCTTCCGGGTGCGGCTTCCCCGTGCCGTCATCGGCCGGTTCGCTGCTGTCGCCCGCTTCCCAGTAGACGACATCGCGATACAGCCGCAGGCACTGCCCCGCGTGATCGACGCGCAACGCATGGGCGACATTCGTGGCACGCAACTGCCGCATCATGTTGGCGAGCCGGGCAGCCGACGCGCCCGGCAAACCGAGCCGGCGCATCCAGAAGCGCAGCAGGTTCGCGCCACGCGTGTCGTCGAACGCGACCAGCGCGTCGCGCGACAGCGCATGCCCGTCATCGCGCGCGGCAACGGCGAAGTCGAGTTCCGCCAGGTCGTCGAGCAGTCGCTGCGCGGCGGCCGCATGCTGGGCCGCGCGGCCCAGCGCGTCGCGAAAGCCCGGGAAATGCACGGCCAGCGCCGGCAACACGTCGATGCGCAGCGCATTGCGCGCGTAGCGCGTGTCGTTGTTCGATTCGTCGTCGATCCATGCCAGGTCGTGCTGCGTCGCATAGCGCTCGAGTTGCGCACGCAACAGTCGCAGCAGCGGGCGCACGCGCTCGACACTCACGCCGTCAGGGCGGTAACGCGGCGCCATCGCGGCAAGCCCCGCGATCCCCGCGCCGCGCAACAACTGCAGCAACACGGTCTCGGCCTGGTCGTCCGCATGCTGCGCGAGCCACAGCGCAGCCGCGCCGTGGCGTTCGCACATCTCGTCGAGCGCCGCATAGCGCCGCTCCCGCGCCGTCGCTTCGACACCGAGGCCGCTGTCGCGCGGCACGTCGACGCGCATCGACTCGAACGCGACACCGAGCCCGGCCGCGCTCGCCTCGGCATGCGCAACCCACGCGTCGGCGTTCGCACTCAGCCCGTGATGCACGTGCAACGCGACGCAGCGCGACGCGCCCGCGACGCGCACGGCCGCGTCGAGCAGCACCGTCGAGTCGAGGCCGCCGCTGTAGGCGATCGCGATGCGCGCATCGGGCGGCATGCCGGAAAGCGCAACGCCGACCGCGTCGAGAACGACGCGGTCGGCGGAGAATTCGGTTGGCGGAATCACGAGAGGAGCGCGCGCGCAGCGGCGCACGAATGGAAGACGCAGCCGGTCATGCGCCCGGCGTGGTTTCCTTGTACTTGCCGTAGGCCATCAGGCGCTCGAAGCGGCGCTCGCGCAGCGCATCGATGCTCATGCCCTGGAACTGGCGCAGCGAATCGGCGAGCGCGCGGCGCAGCAGCGCGGCCATGCCCTTCGGATCGCGATGCGCGCCGCCGAGCGGCTCGTTGATGATCTTGTCGATCAGGCCGAGCGCCTTCAGGCGGTGCGCGGTCAGGCCCAGCGCTTCCGCGGCTTCGGGCGCCTTCGCGGCACTCTTCCACAGGATCGACGCGCAACCTTCCGGCGAGATCACCGAGTAGGTCGAGAATTGCAGCATCATCACCGTGTCGGCCACCGCGATCGCGAGCGCGCCACCCGAACCGCCCTCGCCGATCACCGTCGTGATGATCGGCGTCTTCAGCTCGGCCATCACGTACAGGTTACGGCCGATCGCCTCCGACTGGCCGCGCTCTTCCGCGCCGATGCCCGGGTACGCGCCCGGCGTGTCGACGAACGTGAAGATCGGCAGACCGAACTTCTCGGCGAGACGCATCAGGCGTTCGGCCTTGCGATAGCCTTCCGGACGCGGCATCCCGAAGTTGCGCGCGGCGCGCTCCTTGGTGTCACGGCCCTTCTGGTGACCGATCACCATGCACGGATGGCCGCCGAAGCGCGCGAGACCGCCGACGATCGATACATCGTCCGCGAATGCACGGTCGCCGTGCAACTCGTGAAAATCGGTAAACAGTTCCGCAACGTAATCGAGCGTGTACGGACGCTGCGGATGCCGCGCGATCTGCGAAACCTGCCACGGCGACAGATTCGCGTAGAGGTCTTTCGTCAGTTGCTGGCTTTTCTTCGACAGCCGCTCGATTTCTTCCGAAATATCGACAGCCGAGTCGTCCTGCACGAATCGCAACTCTTCGATCTTGGCCTCGAGTTCGGCGATCGGCTGTTCGAAATCCAGAAACGTGGTCTTCATGTGTTTGAATCCTTGGGTCTTGCGGCAGCGCGTATTCTACCCGCGCGGGCGGCACTCAAAACCGACTCTCAACTATTGATGTTTAAAACCCGATAGCCACAGCTCAGGTGGCGTCGGGCGCATCGAGGCTGCGCCACATGTACCAGGTCGCGACGGTGCGCCACGGTTCCCAGTTGGCCGCAACCTCGCGCGCCTCGCTGCGCGTGACGGGTTCCCCGCTGAAGTAATTGACGCTGATCGCGCGGATCAGGCCCGGGTCGTCGAGCGGCAGGACGTCCGGCCGCGACAGGTTGAAGATCAGGAACATCTCCGCCGTCCAGCGGCTGATGCCGCGGATCTGCGTGAGTTCCGCGATCACGTCCTCGTCGTCCATCGACGTCCATTTGTCGACGTGCAGCGCGCCCGACACGAAATGCTGCGCGAGATCGAGGATGTATTCCGTCTTGCGCTTCGACAGCCCGCACGCGATCAGCTTGTCCGCGCCGAGCCGGATCACCGGCTGCGGGGCGAGTTTCGGACAGGCATCCCCGATGCGTGCCCACAGCGACTGCGCGGACGGCACCGAGATCTGCTGGCCGACGACCGAGCGCGCGAGCGTGACGAACGGGTCGCCGCGCTTCACGAGATGCGCGGGACCGAACTTCGGAATCAGTTTCTTCAGGATCCGGTCGCGCTTGACGAGGTCGGCGCATGCCTTATCCCAGTATGCAGGACGCACGACCACCTCCTCGCCGCCCGCTTCGGACGCACGGGCCTTGCGGGCCGCGTCGGCGGCCGGCAGCGCAGCCGCCGGCTGCGCATGACCGTTGAGCGCGCCGTTCGGCACGGCGCGCGTCGCGTCCGTCTTCGCCGGCGGCACGCGCTTGGCTGCCGGACGCGCGGCGACCGGGGTCGCGCGCCTGACCGGCGCTTTTCTGGCCGTTGCCATCTTGCCTCCTACCTGACGGATCGGTCAGTGGAACGCACCGCGCTCATACGCGACGCCATTCGGTCGATCCGCCCGGTTTGTCTTCAAGTGCGATACCGGTCTCGAGCAGTTCCGCCCGGATCCGGTCCGCTTCGGCATAGTCCTTCGCTTGCTTCGCCGCGACACGCGCGGCGATCTTCGCTTCGATCTCGTCGGCGGCGAGCCCGTTCGCCTGCGCGGCGCCGGACGCCTGCTGCAGGAACGCGCGCGGTTCGCGACCCAGCAGGCCGAGCAGGCCCGCCAGCTGTTTCAGTTGCCGCGCGAGCGACGCGTCGCGCGTGCGATTCACCTCGCCCGCCAGTTCGAACAACGTGGCCACGGCGACCGGCGTGTTGAAGTCGTCGTTCATCGCAGCCGCGAAACGCTGCGCGTGCGGCTCGTTCCAGTCGAGCGCGAGCGTGTCGGCTTCGACATCCTTCAGCGCGGTGTAGAGGCGCGTGAGCGACGCGCGCGCATCGTCGAGATGCACGTCGCTGTAATTGAGCGGCGAACGGTAGTGCGTGCGCACGATGAAGAAGCGCATGACTTCCGCATCGTAGCGCTCGAGCACTTCGCGGATCGTGAAGAAGTTGCCGAGCGATTTCGACATCTTCTCGTTGTCGACCTGCACGAAGCCGTTGTGCATCCAGTAATTGACGAACGTCTGACCGGTCGCGCCTTCGCTCTGCGCGATCTCGTTCTCGTGGTGCGGGAATTGCAGATCCTGCCCGCCACCGTGGATGTCGAAATGCTCGCCGAGCAGCGTGCAGCCCATCGCCGAGCACTCGATGTGCCAGCCCGGGCGACCCATCCCGTACTTCGACGCCCACGACGTGCCTTCCGGATCTTCCGGCTTCGCGCGCTTCCACAGCACGAAATCGAGCGGATCTTCCTTCGCGTCGTTCGCGGCGACGCGCTCGCCAGCGCGGAGATCGTCGAGCGACTTGCCCGACAGCTTCCCGTAGTTCGCGAACTTGCGCACCGAGTAATTGACGTCGCCGTCGGTCGCCTGATAGGCGTAGCCGTTCGTCTCGAGCGTCTCGATCATGCCGAGCATCTGCGGAATGAACTGCGTCGCGCGCGGCTCGATGTCGGGCCGCTGGATACCGAGCGCGCTTTCATCGTCGTGCATCGCGCCGATGAACCGGTCGGTCAGCGACTTGATCGTCTCGCCGTTCTCGACCGCGCGGCGGATGATCTTGTCGTCGATGTCGGTGATGTTGCGCACATACGTGACCCGGTAACCGATCGCACGCAACCAGCGCTGGACGAGGTCGAACACGACCAGCATGCGCGCGTGGCCCACGTGACAATAGTCGTATACGGTGATTCCGCATACGTACATCCGCACTTCGCCGGACTGGCGCGGCACGAAAACTTGCTTGTCACGCGCGAGCGTGTTGTAGATGCGCAGTGATTCCATAGAGATGAACCGTGAGCCGAAGGAAACCGCCCTGGCGAAGCTCGCCCAGCATGCGAAACGGACGGACCATCTGCTGCGGCGCAAGGCCGAGCGTCCTCGATATCACATGGGGCGGTCAGGCTGCAAGCACAGCGGTGACGGCCACGAGAGGCTAAGAAAGACTGTCTGCCGCTCGCCGGAACGCGCAGACGTTTTGTTAGAATGGCTCGGAGTATAACATTCCGATTTACGCCTATGAAACCTCATCGCGGCCGCGCGCAGAGCGCTGCGACCCTCGTTGCGACCACCGTCATGGGCGTCGCGCTGACGCTTTTCGCGGCCCCCGCGGCGCATGCGCAGAAGGCCCCGGCCACCGCCGACGGCACGCCCGAAGTCGACGCATCGATCGCCGGCAAGCAGTGGAAGCAGGCGCTCGCGCAGCTCGACGCGCGCATCGCGTCGAACCCGCACGACGTGCAGGCGCAGTTCAAGCGCGGCACCGTGCTGGCCCGTCTGAACCGCGACGACGACGCGATCCAGCAGTTCGTCGCGATCACGCAGGCGTACCCCGAACTGCCCGAGCCGTACAACAACCTTGCGGCGCTTTACGCGAAGCATGGCCGTTACGACGAAGCGCGCACCGCGCTCGTCACGGCGACGCAATCGAACCCGAGCTACTCGCTCGCGTACGAGAATCTCGGCGACCTGTACCTGCGCCTCGCGGCCGAGTCGTACAAGCGCGCGCAATCGCTCGGCCGCACGAGCGGCGCGACCGCGCAGCGCCTCGCCGATCTCCAGAAGATCGTGTCGCCGCCGAAGGCCGCGCCGAACGCCCGCGCGGCCGCACCGGCCACGCGCGACTACACCGACCGCGCAGCCGCGAACGTAAGCACCACCACGCTGCCGATGTCGCCGACGTTCCAGTTCAGCGGTCCGTCGGGCGCACTGGCGGCGCCGTACGTCGCGCCGTCGCAATAAGCGGCGCGGCCTTCTTTCCCTCCCAACCTGAGGATCGCAATGAAACGTCTGTTGCTGGCGCTTGGCGGCGCCGCCCTTCTCGCGACCGCGACCGCACCTGCGTTCGCGCAATCGGCTACCGCGCACCCCGTCGTGCAGCTGAAGACCTCGCAGGGCGACATCCGCGTCGAGCTCTACCCGGAGAAGGCGCCGAAGTCCGTCGCCAACTTCCTCGATTACGTGAAGGCCGGCCAGTACAACGGCACGATCTTCCATCGCGTGATCAAGGGCTTCATGATCCAGGGCGGCGGCTACAAGACCAACTTCGAGGAGAAGCCGACCCGCGCGCCGATCCCGCTGGAGAGCCGCAATGGTCTGAAGAACCTGACGGGCACGATCGCGATGGCACGCACGAGCGATCCGAACTCGGCCACCGCGCAGTTCTTCATCAACACGGTCGACAACAGCGGCCTCGACTACCCGAACCCGGACGGCAACGGCTATGCGGTGTTCGGCAAGGTCGTGTCGGGTCTCGACGTCGTGAAGAAGATCGAAGGCGTCGCGACGACCTCGCGCGGCCCGATGCAGGACGTGCCCGCGCAACCGATCGTGATCGAATCGGCCAGCGTCGTCTCGAAGTAAGAACCTGCCGGCACGTCCGGCGCCACACGCGGCCGCGTCGCACGACCGGCCGCGTGCCATTTAAACCGCCTTACCGAAGGAATTCATCATGGTTGAACTGCATACGAACCACGGCGTGATCAAGCTCGAGCTCGACGCCGCGAAGGCACCGAAGACGGTCGAAAACTTCCTGAACTATGTGAAGAAGGGCCACTACGACGGCACCGTGTTCCATCGCGTGATCAACGGCTTCATGATCCAGGGCGGCGGCTTCGAGCCGGGCCTGAAGCAGAAGCCGACCGATGCGCCGATCGACAACGAGGCGAACAACGGCCTGAAGAACGACAACTACACGGTCGCGATGGCGCGCACGAACGATCCGCACTCGGCGACCGCCCAGTTCTTCATCAACGTGAACGACAACGACTTCCTGAACCACTCGTCGCCGACGCCGCAGGGCTGGGGCTACGCGGTGTTCGGCAAGGTCGTCGAAGGCCAGGACGTGGTCGACAAGATCAAGGGCGTCAAGACGGGCAACGCTGGTTTCCACCAGGACGTGCCGGCTGACGACGTCGTGATCGAAAAGGCCGTCGTGGTCTGACGCACGGATACGGAGACACTTCGATGTTGCAGGAGAGTCCGCCGCGAAGCGTCTCCGCGGGCGTGCCGGGCGAGCGCGAATACGCGCAAGCCGCACGCCCGTTCCTGTTTCTCTCCGATCTGCACCTGAGCGAAGCGATTCCGAAGACGGTCGCCGCGTTCGAGCATTTCGTGAAATACACCGCCGACAGCGCCGACTCGGTGTTCATCCTCGGCGACCTGTTCGAATACTGGATCGGCGACGACATCCTCGACGACGATCCGTTTGCAGCACGCATGGCCGCGCTGATGCATACGTTCTCGGAGCGCGGCATCGCGCTCTACGTGATGCACGGCAACCGCGATTTCCTGCTCGGCCGGCGCTTCATGAAGGCAGCCGGTGCAATGCTGCTGCCCGACCCTTCGCTGATCATGGCGTTCGGCCAGCGCATCGTGCTCGCGCACGGCGACGCGCAATGCACGGCCGACCGCGGCTACCAGCTGTTCCGCCGCTTCGCACGCAACCGCATCGCGCAATGGCTGTTTCTCGCCTGGCCGTTCCGCTGGCGCCGCGCGCTCGCGCAGCGCATGCGCTCGAACAGCGAAGCGGGCCGGATGCGCCCTGCCTCGGCGATTTACGATGTCACGCGTGAAGGCGTGGCCGCGCTGTTCCGGAAAAGCCGCGCGAGCGTGATCATTCACGGCCACACGCACCGCCCCGCGAGCCACGCCGAACCGGGCGGCATCCGCTGGGTGTTGCCCGACTGGGATCTCGACCACGGCAAGCCGCGTGGCGGCTACCTGCGCGTCGATGCGGAAGGCATCCACGCGATGCCGCTCGACTGACGCCGCGGTTGCCTCACCGACCGGCGGCCGCGGGCCTCCGCTGAATTACGCCTGGCGTTCGACCGACTTGCCTTCCAGCACGGCCGACAGCCGGCGCAGATCGAGGCGCGCCGCGTCGGCGCCCTGCAGCGTTTCCAGATGCGTGCCGAGCCGCTCGAGCGCCGCGACGATCTCGTCGACGCGGCGGCTTTCCTTCGCCGCATGATCGATCAGCCCGTGAATCGCGAGCGACATCGGATCGTCGGCATTCGGCGTGATCCCGTATGCGCAGAACGCCGCGCGTTCGGGCTGCGGCTTCGGCTGTGCCGGCATCACGATGCGCGCCGGATTGCCGACTGCCGTGCCGCCCGCCGGCACCGGCTTCACGACAACCGCGTTCGAACCGATCTTCGCGCCCGCCCCGACGGTGAAACTGCCGAGCACCTTCGCGCCCGCACCGACGATCACGCCGGCTTCGAGCGTCGGATGGCGCTTGGCGCCGCGCGTGAGCGACGTGCCGCCCAGCGTCACGCCCTGATAGATCGTGCAGTCGTCGCCGACGATCGCCGTCTCGCCGATCACGACACCCATGCCGTGATCGATGAACACGCGCCGGCCGATCGTCGCACCGGGGTGGATTTCGATGCCTGTCAGGAATCGGCCGGCCTGCGACGCGAAACGCGCGAGCCAGTAGCGCTTCACGCGCCAGCATGCGTGCGCGAAACGATGCAGCACGAGCGCATGCAACCCCGGATAACAGGTCAGCACTTCCCATGCACTGCGAGCGGCGGGATCCCGCTCGCGAATCGTTGCAACGTCTTCGCGCAGTCTCGTGAACATGATGTGGTCTGGGAAAAGGCCGGCGCGCATCGCCGGCAATGGCCGGCCGTTATCGCGCCGGGTAATTTACTTATGACGTTCGGCGATTGTAGGGCGAGTCGCGCACGGCCGCACGAGCCCGCGCGTTCACCCCGCCGCCGGCGCGGGTATTCGGGCGGAACGATTGCTGCGGGGCGTTTGCGGAAGGGTCGACCAGGTGGAGCGATCGGCCGCGGCGATTCCCGCGGACAGCGTAGCACCTGCCCGACGGGGAGGTTCCCCGCGCGCCGCGACATCCGTCAGCCGGTGCGCCGGCCGCTTACGCGTCGCCGCCCGGTTTGCCCGATTTCAGCAGGATGTGCTTCGCGACGCCGCGCAGGATATTGACCTCCTCGCGCTCGAGGCCCGTGCGCGCGAACAGGCGCCGCAGCCGTGGCATCAGCTTCTTCGGGTTGCGCGGATCGAGGAAATCGAGCGCGATCAGCGCGTTCTCGAGGTGCACGTACATCCGCTCGATCTCGTCGCTCTGTGCAAGCGTGCCGGCTTCGCCCGACGGTTGCGCCGACGGCTCGCTCGCCTGTTCGAGAAACGCGACGCGCAACTCGTACGCGAGCACCTGCACGGCCTGGGCGAGATTCAGCGAACTGTAGGCCGGGTTCGCCGGGATGTGCGCCAGCGCGCTGCACTGCTCGACATGCTCGTTCGCGAGGCCCGTGCGCTCGTTGCCGAACACGAGCGCGATGTCGCCCGTGCCGACCTGTGCGCACGCCTGCGTGGCGGCTGCACGCGGCGCGAGACGCGGCGGCCCGTATTCGCGCGTGCGTGCGGTCAGCGCAATCGACCAGTGAACGCCGGACAGCGCGTCGCCGAGCGTCGGCACGACATGCGCGGACGCGAGGACGTCGTCCGCGCCGCTGGCCATCGCGATCGCCTCGGGATCGCTCTGCACGTGCGGCACGCGCGGCGCGACCAGCACGAGACGCGAAAAACCCATCGTTTTCAGCGCGCGGGCGGCCGCCCCGACATTGCCGGGATGGCTCGGCTCGACGAGCACGAAACGGGTGGACGTGAAGCCGCCGGACGGCGGCCGGGACGAGGCCGCGCCCGGCTCGGACGGCGCGGCGGTGTTCTGCGGAGTTTCCACTACGATACGACTCGGTTCATCAGAATGGCAGTATGGTATCGCCATCGCCGCGGCAAACCCACTCGTCCGGACGGATAGTGGGGGTTTCCCCGTATTCCGGTCGCCTGAAACCGCCGAAAATCGGGTAAAATCATGCCTTTACGCGTCGCACTTCGTGCGGCGCGGGTCGTACCCCGTTCTTTGTCAATTCGCGTCTCACCTCGCCTGCCACGTTTGCGCCGTGCCAGGCGGTTGTTCCACTTCGTGGCGGCCCGTGCCGCCGGCTACAGGATCCAGGCTCATGCATCCCATGCTCAACATTGCTGTCAAGGCTGCGCGCCGCGCCGGACAGATCATCAATCGCGCGTCCCTCGATCTCGACCTGATCGAGATCCGCAAGAAACAGCAGAACGACTTCGTCACCGAAGTGGACAAGGCCGCCGAAGACGCGATCATCGAGACGCTGAAGACCGCCTACCCCGACCACGCGATCCTCGCGGAAGAATCGGGCGAATCGGAGAACGAATCCGAATTCAAGTGGATCATCGATCCGCTCGACGGCACGACCAACTTCATCCACGGCTTCCCGTACTACTGCGTATCGATCGCGCTCGAGCACAAGGGCGTCGTCACGCAGGCAGTCGTCTACGACCCGAACAAGAACGACCTGTTCACGGCCACCCGCGGCCGCGGCGCGTACCTGAACGACCGCCGCATCCGCGTCGGCCGCCGCGACCGCCTGTCGGACGCACTGGTCGGCACGGGCTTCCCGTTCCGTGAAAAGGACGGCCTCGATGCCTACGCGCGCCTCTTCACCGAAATGACGCAAGCCTGCACGGGCCTGCGCCGCCCGGGCGCCGCAGCACTCGATCTCGCGAACGTCGCGGCCGGCCGCCTCGACGCGTTCTTCGAACAGGGCATCAACGTGTGGGACATGGCTGCGGGCAGCCTGCTGATCACCGAGGCCGGCGGCCTCGTCGGCAACTACACGGGCGACGCCGATTTCCTGCATCGCCATGAAATCGTCGCCGCGAACCCGAAGATCTACGCGCAGATGATCCCGATCCTGAAGGGTTACACCCGCGTGCATCCGGCGGCGGAGTAAGCCCCGGCCGCGCCTGCATGGCGCGGCTTTCGCGCACACCGCTCGCGGGCATCGTCATGACGATGCGTCGTTCGCCTCCCGGTTGCCGGGAGGCGGGACAATCTTCCCGCACAAGGGCCGCTTCGTGCGCCTATCCTGAAGTTGCTTGAGTTGTTCGGGCCGGTCCGCGTACTGTCGCCTGCACCGCGCATCCCGCAATGACAATGAATGGTTTGCGTCCGGCATGCCCGCACGGCGGACAACACCGCCGGCCTGCCCCCGCCCGTATCAACACCGCCACGACGCCGTGGCAATCGCATCCGAGTCCCCATGTTACGGCTAAGCGAAATTAAACTCCCCCTCGACCACCCCGAAAGCGCGCTCGAGGCCGCGATTCGCGCGCGCCTCGCGGAGCTTGGCGTGGCCGCAGACGGGCTTCTCCGTTACACCGTGTTCCGCCGCGCACACGATGCGCGCAAGCGCGCCGACATCAAGCTCACGTATATCGTCGATGTCGAAGTGACGGACGAAGCGGCCGCGATCAAGCGCCTCGCCGGCCAGCCGCATTGCGGCGTGACGCCCGACATGGCGTACCACTTCGTCACGAAAGCACCCGAGCACGGTAATTTCCTGCGCCCGGTCGTGATCGGCATGGGGCCGTGCGGCCTGTTCGCGGGGCTGATCCTCGCGCAGATGGGGTTCCGCCCGATCATCCTCGAACGCGGCAAGGCCGTGCGCGAACGCACCAAGGACACGTTCGGCCTGTGGCGCAAGAGCGTGCTCAATCCCGAATCCAACGTGCAGTTCGGCGAAGGCGGAGCCGGGACGTTTTCCGATGGCAAGCTGTACAGCCAGATCAAGGATCCGAACCACTACGGCCGCAAGGTGCTGGACGAATTCGTCAAGGCAGGCGCACCGGAAGACATCCTGTACCTGAGCCGGCCGCACATCGGCACGTTCCGCCTCGTCAGCATGGTGGAAAAGATGCGTGCGTCCATCCACGAACTGGGTGGCGAAGTGCGTTTCGAAACGCGGGTCGACGACATCGAGATCGATCAGGGCAAGGTACGCTCGCTGACGCTCTCGAACGGCGAAACGCTGCGGTGCGACCACGTGGTGCTGGCCGTGGGCCACAGCGCGCGCGACACCTTCCAGATGCTGCACGACCGCGGCGTCTATGTCGAAGCCAAGCCGTTCTCGCTGGGTTTTCGTATCGAACATCCGCAGGGGCTGATCGATCGCAGCCGCTTTGGCAAGTTCGCGGGCCACAAGCAGCTCGGCGCGGCCGACTACAAGGTGGTCCACCACTGCAGCAATGGCCGGGCCGTCTACAGCTTCTGCATGTGCCCGGGCGGCACGGTGGTCGCGGCCACCTCCGAGCCGGGCCGCGTGGTCACCAACGGCATGAGCCAGTATTCGCGGGCCGAGCGCAACGCGAATGCGGGCATCGTCGTCGGCATCACGCCGGACGACTACCCTGGCGGCCCGCTGGCCGGCATCGCGTTCCAGCGCAAATGGGAAGAGCGCGCGTTCGAACTCGGCGGCGGCGATTACCGCGCGCCGGGCCAGCTGGTCGGCGACTTCATCGCCGGCCGGCCGTCGACGTCGCTCGGCTCCGTGGAGCCGTCGTACAAGCCGGGCGTGAACCCGACCGATCTGAGCACCGCGCTGCCGGACTACGTGATCGAAGCGATCCGCGAAGCCCTTCCGCAGATCGACAAGAAGATCGCCGGCTTCGCGATGCACGATGCGGTGCTCACCGGTGTCGAGACGCGCACTTCGTCACCGATCCGGATTCGACGCAAGGACGATTACCAGAGCATGAACGTCGAAGGCCTGTATCCGGCGGGTGAAGGTGCGGGGTATGCCGGTGGTATCTATTCGGCAGCCATCGACGGCATCGAAGTCGCGCAGGCGGTGGCGCTCAGCATGACGTCGGCGCAAACGGCCTGAGGTGCCGGAGAGGGTCGGCGCGCGGCGGTTCGCGCGCCGAGTCAGGCGGGCCTCTGCAGGCCACGCCCGGACGATGCAGCCGCACCTGTATCTTGCCCGACAAGGTATGGCCCTGAACCTGCGCTCGCCTTTTCGGGATCGGCTGTTGCTAGCCAACAGCCGCGTCACCTGAGTGACCGAAAAACTCCCGGTGCATTTTCGGGAAGGCGGCAGGAACCGGCCCGCTTTGTAGCCACTTCAGAACGGCCTGACCGCAATCGATCTCGTTTGCCGACGACGTGTCCACGACGTGATCGTAGTGGCGACCGGCATGAATCGCGTCGTATTGAGACTCGGCCAGTCCGATCTTGCGATCACCACGCATACGCTCGCGATCGATCAGCACGTCGAGCGCACAAAAAACGCCGACGATGAATACCGGCAGGCCGACAAGATCTTCAAGCATGTAGCGCCACGCGTCGGTCGACAAGACATGATCGACGATCACCGGCTGGCCGTGCCTGGAAAAGGTGGCCGCGGTGGCGTTGATCGCCCGGCACAGCGCGGCCACACGAATCTGCACCAACGGCTTCTCGACCGCCCAATAGTTGGGCGGCTCCATGTTTCGAAACACATCCAGCTCGACGTGCAAATGATGCTCGTCCAGGTTTTCGCACAGAAACCTGGACAGCGTGCTTTTGCCGGCGCTGCTCGGGCCGTTGAGCACGACGATGGCCCCGAGGCGGGGTTCCGGCATTTCCGTGGTTCGCATTGGGTTACCCATCGATGGCGTGCCGACGCAAGACGCAATTGTTGACGAAGTGAACCATGATGTCGAACCGCCGCTATCGGCCGACAGTTGCCGCTCGTCGTCACGGACAACTGGCCAAACAGCCAACTTCGCGCGTGTACATCGAAGCCACTGGTAAACTCGGGCAACCAAAGCAACAACTTCACGCCTGACTTATGACCACGCTGTCGCCCGACGCCTTCGCCGGCCACACTCCAATGATGCAGCAGTACCTGCGCATCAAGGCCGACCATCCCGACACGCTCGTCTTCTACCGGATGGGCGACTTCTACGAGCTGTTCTTCGAAGACGCGGAGAAAGCCGCACGCCTGCTCGACCTGACCCTCACGCAACGCGGCGCATCGGCCGGCACACCGATCAAGATGGCGGGCGTACCGCATCACGCAGTCGAGCAGTATCTCGCCAAGCTCGTGAAGATGGGCGAATCGGTCGCGATCTGCGAGCAGATCGGCGATCCGGCCACGTCGAAGGGCCCCGTCGAGCGCAAGGTCGTGCGCGTCGTCACGCCCGGCACGCTGACCGATGCCGCGCTGCTGTCCGACAAGAACGACGTCTACCTGCTTGCGATGTGCACGGGCCACAACAAGCGCGGCGTCGCGGTCAATGTCGGCCTCGCGTGGCTGAACCTCGCCAGCGGCGCGCTGCGGCTTGCCGAAATCGAACCCGAACAGCTCGCTGCCGCGCTCGAGCGCATCCGGCCGGCCGAGATCCTGACGCCGGACGGCGCGACCGATGCTGTCCCCGCAGGCGCGGGCGCAAGCAAGCGCGTACCGGCATGGCACTTCGACATCGCATCGGGCACGCAACGCCTGTGCGACCAGCTCGACGTCGCGAGCCTCGACGGTTTCGGCGCGCATTCGCTGACGAGCGCATGCGGCGCAGCCGGCGCGCTGCTGCTCTACGCGGCCGCCACGCAGGGCCAGCAGCTGCGGCACGTGCGCAGCCTGAAGGTCGAGAACGAAACCGAGTACATCGGGCTCGATCCGGCCACGCGCCGCAACCTCGAACTGACCGAAACGTTGCGCGGTACCGAGTCGCCGACCCTGTATTCGCTGCTCGACACCTGCTGCACGACGATGGGCAGCCGCCTGCTGCGCCACTGGCTGCATCACCCGCCGCGCGCGTCGGTCGCCGCGCAGTCGCGCCAGCAGGCGATCGGCGCGCTGCTCGATGCACCGGCAAACGCAAGCCTCGACGCGCTGCGCAGCGCGCTGCGCCAGATCGCCGACGTCGAACGGATCACCGGGCGCCTCGCGTTGCTGTCCGCACGCCCGCGCGACCTGTCGAGCCTGCGCGACACGTTCGCCGCGCTGCCGGCACTGCGCGAGCGCATCAGCGCGATCGTCGCCAATGCAGACGCACTCACCCGCGTCGATGCAGCACTCGCACCGCCCGCCGAATGCCTCGACCTGCTGACGAGCGCCATTGCGCCCGAGCCGGCCGCGATGGTGCGCGACGGCGGTGTCATCGCACGCGGCTACGACGCCGAGCTGGACGAGCTGCGCGACATCTCGGAGAACTGCGGGCAGTTCCTGATCGATCTCGAGGCGCGCGAGCGCACGCGCACCGGCATCGCAAACCTGCGCGTCGAATACAACAAGGTGCACGGCTTCTACATCGAGGTCACGCGCGGCCAGACCGACAAGGTGCCCGACGATTACCGCCGCCGCCAGACGCTGAAGAATGCCGAGCGCTACATCACGCCCGAGCTGAAGACCTTCGAGGACAAAGCACTGTCCGCCCAGGAGCGCGCACTGGCACGCGAGCGCGCGCTGTACGACGCGGTGCTGCAGGCGCTGCTGCCGTTCATCCCCGAGTGCCAGCGCGTCGCGTCGGCGCTCGCCGAACTCGACCTGCTCGCCGCATTCGCCGAACGCGCCCGCGCACTCGACTGGGTCGCGCCGACCTTCACCGACGAGATCGGCATCGAAATCGAACAGGGCCGCCATCCGGTCGTCGAAGCGCAGGTCGAACAGTTCATCGCGAACGACTGCCGCTTCGGCACCGAGCGCAAGCTGCTGCTGATCACCGGCCCGAACATGGGCGGCAAGTCGACGTTCATGCGGCAGACCGCGTTGATCGCACTGATGGCTTATGTCGGCAGCTACGTGCCGGCCAAGTCGGCATGCTTCGGCCCGATCGACCGGATCTTCACGCGCATCGGCGCGGCGGACGATCTCGCAGGCGGCCGCTCGACGTTCATGGTCGAGATGACCGAAGCCGCGGCGATCCTCAACGACGCGACGCCGCAAAGCCTCGTGCTGATGGACGAAATCGGCCGCGGCACGTCGACGTTCGACGGCCTCGCGCTCGCGTGGGCCATCGCGCGCCACCTGCTGGCGCACAACACGTGCTACACGCTGTTCGCGACGCACTACTTCGAGCTGACGCAACTGCCGGCCGAATTCCCGCAAGCGGCCAACGTCCACCTGTCAGCCGTCGAGCACGGCCACGGCATCGTGTTCCTGCACGCGGTCAACGAAGGCCCGGCCAACCAGAGTTACGGCCTGCAGGTCGCGCAGCTCGCAGGCGTTCCGGCGCCCGTGATCCGCGCCGCGCGCAAGCACCTCGCGTATCTCGAACAACAGTCGGCGTCGCAACACACGCCGCAGCTCGACCTGTTCAGCGCGCCGCCGGTAGCCGCCGACGATCTCGAATGCGCAGACGCGCCTGCGCTGCCCAATACGCCGCATCCGGCGCTCGAAAAACTCCGCGACATCGATCCCGACGATCTGAAGCCGCGCGAGGCGCTCGACCTGCTGTACGAACTGCGCACGCTGGTCCGGTCGCACGATGCCGACGGGCACGCGTAAGCGCATCCCGCGCGGCCTGCCGGCTCGCACCGCCGCCGCGCTCGGCGCCGCCGTGCTCGCGCTCGCGCAGGCCGCCGCGGTGGCGGCGCCGCCGAAGCGCAGCACCGCGCCCTACTCGTTCGCAGTCGTGTCGGGCGTGATCAACACCCCGGCGGACGAGCCGGCCGCCCAGCGGCTGCTCGATGCGATCGCGCGCGAGCGCAACCTCGCGTTCGTCGTCTATGCGGGCGATCTCAAGGGTTCGAAGGAAGCGTGCCGCGATGCACTGTATTCGCAGCGCGGCGCGATCCTGGATGCGGCACGCGTACCGCTCGTGTTCATTCCCGGTCACGACGACTGGGTAACGTGCAACACCGCGGCCGGCGGCGGCTACGATCCGGTCGAGCGGCTCGATTTCCTGCGGCAGACGCTGCTCGCCGATTCGGCGCTGCCCGACCCCGGCGCGCTGCAGATCACGCGGGAAAGCGAAGTCGCACGGTTCCGGCCGTATCGGGAGAACGCACGCTGGATGCGCGACGACATCGTCTACGTCGCGCTCAACGCGCCGGCGCCGAACAACCACTACCTGACGGCCGGCGGCCGCAACGGCGAGTTCGAGGATCGCATCATCGCGAACGGTTTCTGGATCGACCACTCGGCCGAATACGCGAAGCGACGCGAGGCACGTGCGATGGTGGTGATATTCGAAGGCGATCCGCAATTCGAACGCTATGAACGCGCGGAACGCTTCGCATGGCTGCGTTTCAACCGGCCGCGCGTGCGCGACGGCTTCCGTGAGTTGAAACGAACGCTGGTGAAGGCGGCGGCGACGTTCCGCGGCCCGATACTCGTGATGCACGCGAGCGGCGAACCGCTGGCGAACGGCTTTCTGATCGACCGCCCGCTGCGTGCGGACGACGGTGAACTGATCGGGAACGTGACGCGCGTCGCGATCGGACCGCGCCATCCGACGAATCAGTGGGTCAAGGTGAGCGTGTCGCCGGCCCGGCAGACGATCTTCAACCTGAGCCTGCAGGAGGTGCCGAAGAACCTGCCCGTGCCGCCCGCGCTGCCGCTCGTGCCGCGCGACGACGTCCCGCTGCCGCAGATGCCGGAAATCCCCGCATTGCCGGCGCTGCCCGACTCGTCGTCGGTCGCGCCGCCACTGCAGGGCGACGGCGCCGCCCCGGGCGGCGCGTCGTGGCCTGCGCCCGCCCCAGCATCGGGGCCGGCGCCCGGCCTGCCTGCGAGCTCAGTGCAGGGTACGCCCTGACGGTGCTTCGCCGTCTTCGTCTTCGTCCTCGTCGACGATCTCGAGCCCTTCCGCGCCATGCGCGTGCTCATGCTCGATTTCGTCTTCGGTGGCTTCGCGAACGTCCTTCACGGTGAGCGCGAAACGCAGCGCCATGCCTGCCAGCGGGTGGTTGCCGTCGAGCACGACCTTGTCTTCAGCGATGTCGGTGACCGTGTAGATCAGCGAATCGACTTCCTCGTCGCCGTCTTCCGGCGTGCCTTCGAACTGCATGCCCACTTCGAGCGGCTCGGGAAAACGATCGCGCGGCTCGATCTTCACGAGTTCGGGATCGTAGTCGCCGAACGCGTCCTGCGGCTCGAGCTGAACCTGCGCCTCGTAGCCCGGCTCGTGGCCGTCGAGCTGTTCCTCGATCTTGGGGAACGTGCCATCATAGCCGCCGTGCAGATAGACCATCGGCTCGTCGCTTTCCTCGATCAGATTGCCCTGTGCATCCGACAGCTTGTAAGTGACCGACACGACGGTGTTTTTTGCGATTTTCATCCAATTCTCCCAAATACAACTCTCATTATACGATGCGCAACCGGTCTCAAGCCGAACCGCGGGATGCCGCTACCGCCCCGCTCGGCGCGCCGCCTTCCGATCTTCCCACACCGCTGCTCGGCGGTCTTACGCCGGCGCAATTCATGCGCGGCTACTGGCAGAAGAAGCCGCTGCTGATCCGCCAGGCGATCCCCGGCGTCGCGTCGCCGGTCTCGCGCGACGCGCTGTTCGAGCTCGCCGCCGACTATGACGCGGAATCGCGACTGATCACCCATTTTCGTAACAAGTGGCAACTGGCGCACGGCCCGTTCGAACCCGGCTCGCTGCCGGCCACCACGCGCAAGGCCTGGACCCTGCTCGTACAGGGGCTCGACCTGCACGTCGACGCGGCGCGCGCGCTGCTCGACCGCTTCCGCTTCATCCCGGACGCGCGCCTGGACGACCTGATGATCTCGTATGCGACGGACGGCGGCGGCGTCGGCCCGCATTTCGATTCGTACGACGTCTTCCTGCTGCAGGTCGAAGGCCGGCGCCGCTGGCGTGTCGGTGCGCAGAAGGACCTGTCGCTGCAGCCGGACGTGCCGCTGAAGATCCTCGAGAACTTCGAACCGAGCGACGAATGGGTGCTCGAGCCCGGCGACATGCTGTACCTGCCGCCGCACATCGCGCACGACGGCGTGGCCGAAGGCGAATGCATGACCTGCTCGATCGGGTTCCGGGCCCCGTCCGCCGGCGAGCTGGGCGCCCAGTTCCTGTACTATCTCGCGGAGCGTGGCGGCCTGCGCGACGCGTGTGGCGACGATCTCTACCGCGATCCGAAGCAGCCGGCCGTCGACACGCCCGCGCAACTGCCTCCGGCGATGGTCGAGCGCGTGGCCGAGATCGTCGACGCGATCCGCTGGCGCAAACGCGACGTCGCCGAATTCCTCGGCTGCTACCTGAGCGAACCCAAGCCGAACGTCGTTTTCGACCCGCCGGCGCGCCCGCTGTCCGAGGCCGCGTTCGTCACGCAAGCGTCACGCCGCGGCGTGTGTCTCGACAGAAAGGCCGCATTGATGTATAACGCGCGCTCGTACTTCATAAATGGCGAGGAAGGACCGCTCGAGCAAGCCAGCGAATGGCTGCCCGAACTGGCCAATCAACGCCAAATGGAGGCGAAACGGTTTGTAACACTATCCCGGGTTCCCTCAATGACAGCCTTGTTGCACGAGTGGTATCGTGCGGGCTGGATACGGGTCGGAAACCGGAATTAGTGTGAGTCGCCCCGTATGCCCGTACGGATCAAATTCTGTATGGGAAAGACAACGTATTGACCCCGCATTTGTCGACGGTCGATAGGAAAGTGCATATAATTTCCGCCCAAGCCGTAGGGAAGATTCACGCTCTAGAAGTGCATCTCCACCAGCGGCCCAGGTCGGTGTTGGAGCACATTACCGGTATTGTTTCGCGCTGTTGCTTACCTTTAACCATAAAAGGACGTGATCATGAAGAAATCCCTCCTCGTAGCTTCCCTGTTGGCTGCTGTTGCACTGGCTGCTTGCAACAAGAGCGCTGATCAAGCTGCTTCGTCGGCTGCAAGCGACGCAGCTGCTGCTGCTTCGACGGCTGCTTCGGCAGTTGCCGGTGCTGCGAGCGACGCTACGGCCGCTGCTTCGTCGGCAACGGCTGCTGCGAGCGACGCTGCTGCTGCAGTGGCGTCGGCTGCTTCGGCAGCGACGGCTGCTCCGGCTTCGGGCGCAAGCCAGTAAGCCTCAGCGTCAGCTGAAAAAAAACCGGCCCGAGGGCCGGTTTTTTTACGTCTGCCGTTTTCGCGCGTGTCGCCCGGCAGTCGCATCGGGCCGCCGCAGCGGCCCTGCCCCGCTCATCCGAGCGTGAGCCAGTCGAAGCCCGCGTCCTGCGTGGCCACGATCACGTCCTCTCCGCTCGTCCCCAGTACCCCGCCAAACGCCTGGCGGACCAGCTCCGGCAGGTTGTTCTGCTGGCTCAGGTGCGCCGCGACCAGGTGCTGGAGGCGGCTGCGTTCGAGCGACGCGAGGATATCCGCCGCGGCGTCGTTGCTCAGGTGACCGTGGTTGCCGCCGATGCGCGCCTTCAGCGACTGCGGATAGCGGCTCCCGGCGAGCATCGCGGTGTCGTGGTTGGATTCGAGCACCAACGCGTCACAGCCGCTCAGGACGGCCGTGATGTGCGGCGTGGCCATCCCGACGTCCGTCAGCACGCCGAGCCGGCTGGAGCCGTCCATAAAGACGAACTGGAGCGGTTCGCGCGCATCGTGAGGGACCGTATAGGGCATCACGGCCAGATCGCGGATCGCGGCCGTCTCGTCGCCCCACAGCACGTGGAGATCGACGTCGGCCTCGTCCGCGCCGACCGCGCGCGCGGTGCCCCAGCTCATGTAGAGCGGCAGCGATGCGCGGCGGGCGAGCGTCAGCGCACTGCCGACGTGGTCGCTGTGTTCATGGGTTATGAGGATCGCATCGAGATCGCCGATGCAGAGATTCAGTCGGCCGAGCCGGCGCTCGACCTCCTTGGCAGAAAAGCCGCAGTCGAGCAGCACGCGGGTGGTCGTCGTGCCGCTCGAGGCCTCGACGACCAGCGCGTTGCCTTCGCTGCCGCTTCCGAGGCTGGCGAATCGCACGCGCTCAGTTCAGTTGCGCGTGGAGCAGCGAAATGATCCGCTGCGCGTCCGACGAGTTGTCGACCTGGCCGTTTGCACCGACCACCGCGACCTGCGTGCTGCCGTTGCCCTGCGCGCGCACGTTGACCATGAATTCCTTGCCCGGCTTCGCGGCCGACGGACCACCGTAGAACAGCTTGCCGAACAGGCCGTCGCGCTTGAGTTCTTCCATCGTGTTCGCATAGCGCACGGTGTACACACCCTTCTCGCGATCGCGATTGTCGACCGCGAAGTTGGTGCGGTCGAGCGCCAGGCCCACGCGCAGCCATGCGCGGTCGAACGACTCGGCCAGTTGCAGCGTTGCGCCGCCGCTGCTCGTGTCGCTGACTTGCGCCGGTGCCGTCGCGGGACGCGCATCGGTCAGCAGCTGCTTCGCCTGCGTATCGGTCAGGCCGAACTTCTGCATCAGCTTCGACAGGAACACGGCTTCGAGCACCGGGTTGCGCGGACGCTCTTCCCAGCGCGACGACGTGCCGCCCTGCGGGCCGACCATCATTTCCTCCATCGCGCTGTGCGTGATCGAGATGTCGGTGTTGCCGTCCGACGTGCGGTTCACGAGCGTACGGAAGCGGTCGCGCGTGCCGGACGAGTATGCGAAATCGATGACCTTGCCGATCGTGCGGCGGAACCAGTCGTCCGGGATGTTCGCGCGGTTTTCGGCCCAGTCGGTGGCCATGATGCCCGTCGACGGTGCATCGGTCTTCAGCGAGAAGCCGTTCTCCTGCCAGAACTCCTTCAGGATCGGCCACAGCTGCTCGGGCGTGCGGCCATCGACGACGAGCCAGCGGCGGTCGCCGTCGCGCTCGATGTGCATGCCGAGCGGATCCTGCGCGCTCGGGATGCCGTCGGTCGCGTTGCCGGCCTGCGTCGTGACCCGCGGCGGCAGCGTGCCGAGGCCGGCGTTGCTCGGCGGCGCGACGAACTGCTGCGTCGTCGGCACCGGCTTCAGGTCGCTCGGCACCGCGAGCGGCGGCGCCGAACCGGTGTTCTTGTAGTTGACCCGGTCGGGGGCCAGATAGTCGTTCAGCGTATCGCAGCCGGCGAGCGCGCCCAGCGCCAGCACCATCACCGACATCTGGATGGCGCGAGAGGAAAAGGCGAAACGTTTCATGAAATCCTTCGTCTTGCTAGAACGCTCGTCAGGAGCGGCGCCGGACGGAGCCGGCCGGTGCGGGTTGATCAGGGTTCGAGCCGGCGGCCGCAGGACGCGGCCGCCTCGGCATCAGGCGAGGACGCCGGCCTCGACGAGGGCCGAACGCACGGCTTCGTGGCAGCGCTCGTCGAGCGCCGTGAGCGGCAGCCGGATGCCGCCCTGCATCTTGCCCATCGCCTGCAGCGCCCACTTCACCGGAATCGGGTTCGCCTCGATGAACAGGTTCTTGTGCAACGACAGCAGCTTCATGTGCAGCGCGCGAGCCGTCTCTACGTCGCCGGCCAGCGCCGCTCGGCACAGGTCGCTCATCGCACGCGGGGCGACGTTCGCCGTCACCGAGATGTTGCCGTGGCCGCCGAGCAGCATCAGCGCGATCGCGGTCGGATCGTCGCCGCTATAGATCGCGAAATGCTTCGGCGCGGCCTTGATCAGGTGCGCGGCGCGATCGATGTTGCCGGTCGCTTCCTTCACGCCGATGATGCCCGGCACCTGCGCGAGGCGCAGCGTCGTCTCGTTCGCCATGTCGGCGACCGTGCGGCCCGGCACGTTGTACAGGATCACCGGCAGGTCGACCGCTTCGGCGATCGTCTTGAAGTGACGGTACATGCCTTCCTGCGTCGGCTTGTTGTAGTACGGCACGACCTGCAGCGTCGCGTCCGCGCCGACCGCCTTCGCTTGCTTCGTCAGCTCGATCGCCTCGGCGGTCGAGTTGCCGCCCGCGCCCGCGATGATCGGGATGCGTTTCGCCGCATGCTCGACCGCCGTGCGGATCATCAGGATGTGCTCTTCGACGTTGAGCGTTGCCGACTCGCCGCTCGTACCGACCACGACCAGCGCATCGGTGCCTTCCGCGATATGCCAGTCGATCAGTTTGCGAAACGCCGGCAGGTCGAGACTGCCGTCTTCGAGCATCGGGGTGACGATCGCGGGGATGCTGCCGCGGATTTGAATGCCGTCTTGGGTGCCGTTAGCCATGAAACGCGAAAGATTATGTACCGGTAAACGTTGAGATTGTAGCGGATTAGCCGGGCAGTTCGTAACGTGGAATTCCCGCCCCCGCCTTCGGGGTCGCGCCCTCGCGCACTGCGCAGAGACGCTGCACGAACGCCTCGCGCGGCGCGGCGACGAACCCGTCCTCGTACGCGACCACCCGCAGGCGGCCATGCACGGCGTCCAGCAGCTCGCCCGGGGCGAGCAGGAACGCGGGGTTGGACGGTTTCCCGACCGTTTCGTTTCCTTGCGCGAAGGTTTCGTAGATGAGCACGCCGCCGGGCGCCACCGCATCGAGCAGATGGGGCCAGAGCGGACGATGCAGATAATTCGTGACGATCACCGCCGAAAACGGCTCGCCGGCCGGCAACGGCCACGGCGCGCCTTCGAGATCGGCGTCGCGGGCATCGACGCCCGGGATCGCCCGCAACGCGGCCAGCGCGGCCGGGTCGCGGTCGAGTGCGACGACCGGATGCCCGTGCGACGCGAACCAGCGCGCATGGCGGCCGCCGCCCGCAGCGACATCCAGCACCGCGCCGCCTGGCGGCACGAGTCGCGACCATTGCGCGACCCAGCGCGACGGCTCGGCCTGGGCGACGTGGCCGCCCGCGGCGGCGATGACGGATGCGCTCATGCGGTCGATCAGTTGTACGACAGGCCCATCGCGTCACGCACGTCGCGCATCGTTTCCGTCGCGTACTTGCGCGCCTTGTCGCAACCGTCCGCGACGATCGCGCGCAGCAGCGACGGATCGTCCATGTACTTCTGCGCGCGCTCGAGCATCGGCTGCTGCTCGCGCAGGATGCCTTCGACGACCGGCTGCTTGCAGTCGAGGCAGCCGATGCCCGCCGAACGGCAGCCCTTCTGCACCCAGTCGTGCGTCGCTTCGTCCGTATAGACCTGGTGCAGCTGCCACACCGGGCACTTGTCGGGATCGCCCGGATCGGTGCGGCGCACGCGCGCGGGATCGGTCGGCATCGTGCGGACCTTCTTCGTGATCGTCTCGGCGTCTTCACGCAGGCCGATCGTGTTGCCGTACGACTTCGACATCTTCTGCCCGTCGAGGCCCGGCATCCGCGATGCTTCGGTGAGGAGCGCCTGCGGCTCGACGAGGATGATCTTGCGCGCGCCTTCGAGGTAGCCGAACAGGCGTTCGCGGTCGCTCATCGACAGGCTCTGCGATTCCTGCAGCATCGCACGCGCCTGTTCGAGCGCCTCGTCGTCGCCCTCCTGCTGATACGCGTTGCGCAGCTCGTGATAGAGCTTCGCGCGCTTGCCGCCGAGCTTCTTCGCGGCATCGAGCGCCTTCTCCTCGAAGCCCGGCTCGCGGCCGTACAGGTAGTTGAAGCGGCGTGCGATCTCGCGCGTCATCTCGACGTGCGGCACCTGGTCTTCACCGACCGGCACGAGCGAGCCGCGATACAGCAGGATGTCGGCCGCCATCAGCACCGGGTAGCCGAGGAAGCCGTAGGTCGACAGATCCTTGTCCTTCAGCTTCTCCATCTGTTCCTTGTAGGTCGGCACGCGTTCGAGCCAGCCGAGCGGCGTGCTCATGCCGAGCAACAGCGCGAGTTCGGCATGCTCGGGCACCTTGCTCTGGATGAACAGCGTGGCCTGCGCCGGATCGATGCCGGACGCGAGCCAGTCGATCAGCACGTCCCATACGTTCTTCTCGATGACCTCGGGAGTCTCGTAGTGCGTCGTCAGCGCATGCCAGTCGACGACGCAGAAGAAGCACGGGTACTCGGACTGCAGCTTCACCCAGTTTTTCAGCACGCCGTGGTAGTGACCGAGGTGCAGCGACCCGGTGGGCCGCATGCCGGAGAAAATACGTTCAGGGAACATGATTGTCGTTAGAGAAGCGAAGCGAATGGGGACAGGATGGCGCTCAGGACGGCGTAGCCGACGTTGACGAGCGGGCGCAGCCAGAAGTTCGTCAGCACGCCCGTCGCGACCAGCACGAGGACGATGATGAAGCCGTACGGCTCGATGCGCGACAGCGCGATCGATTGCTTCGTCGGCAGCAGCGCCGCCAGGATGCGGCCGCCGTCGAGCGGCGGCAGCGGAAACAGGTTCAGCACGCCGAGCACGAGGTTCGCGCTGACGCCGGCAAACGCCATCCGCGTGAAGAACGGCTCGTCGATGCCGACGGCAGGCAGCACGAGCGTCAGCACGCCCCAGATCAGCGCCTGCACGAAGTTGCAGGCCGGGCCCGCGAGCGATACCCACAGGCTGCCCCAGCGCGGATCGCGCAGGTTGCCGAACGACACCGGCACCGGCTTCGCATAGCCGAACAGGAACGCGCCGCCGGTCAGGAAATACATCACGAGCGGGATCGCGATCGTGCCGATCGGATCGATGTGACGCATCGGGTTGAACGACACGCGCCCCATCACGTAGGCGGTATTGTCGCCGAGCAGGCGGGCGGCGTAGCCATGCGCGGCCTCGTGCAACGTGATCGCGAAGATCACGGGTAGCGCGTAGACGGCGATGGTCTGTATCAGGGAAGCATCCATATCGCGTTATTGTAACAAGCGCACTCGCGCAAAAAATGGAACGGCGCGCTTACGCCGCCGAGAGTCCGAACGGCTCGAGCGCGCCGCGCCCCGCGCGCACGAGCTCGGGCTCGTCGCCGGTCAGGTCGATCACCGTCGACGGCTCACGCGGGCATGCGCCGCCGTCGATCACGAGGTCGACCTGTTTCTCGAGCCGATCGCGGATTTCTTCGGGATCGTTGAGCGGCTCGTCGTCCGGCGGCAGGATCAGCGTCGTGCCGAGCAACGGCTGGCCGAGCGATTCGAGCAACGCGAGCGTGATCGCGTGATCGGGCACGCGCAGCCCGATCGTCTTGCGCGACGGGTGCGACAACCGGCGCGGCACTTCCTTCGTCGCCTGCAGGATGAAGACGTACGGGCCGGGCGTCACCGACTTGATCTGCCGGTACTGGCGGTTGTCGACCATCGCGAAGTTGGCGAGCTCCGACAGGTCGCGCACGAGCAGCGACAGGTGCTGCTTTTCGTCGAGGCCGCGAATCCGGCGCACGCGCTCGACCGCGTCCTTGTCGTCGAGATGGCACGCGAGCGCATAGCTCGAATCGGTCGGCATCGCGATCACGCCGCCCTTGCTGACGATTTCCACGGCCTGCTTGATCAGGCGCGGCTGCGGATTATCCGGGTGAATCCTGAAGAACTGGGACATGGGGGGTCGTAAAGGGGGAAAATCGGACGCGCGCGCCAGAGGCAACGCGGGTGGCAGGCCGCAGCCCGGTGTCAGAGCCAGCGCTCCCAGACCGGTGTCAGGTCGGGCGGCAACGGCGGCAGGCTGCCGAGCTCGACACGGCCCTCGCCTGGCGCATGGAAATCCGAGCCGCGCGACGCTTCGAAGCCGAAGCGGCGTGCGACGTCCGCGTATTCGCGGTACTGATCGGGGGTATGGCTGCCGGTGACGACCTCGATCGCACGGCCGCCCAGATCGATGAACTCGCCGAAGAACGCGTCGAATTCGACGGGCGTATAGCGGTAACGGCCCGGATGCGCGACCACGGCTTCGCCGCCGGCCGCCCGAATCCACGCGACGGCGTCGGGCAGTGTCGCCCAGCGGTGCGGGACGAACCCGGGCTTGCCGTCGCCGAGCATGCGATCGAACACATCGGACGTCGACGTGGCATGGCCGTTCTCGACGAGAAAGCGGGCGAAGTGCGTGCGCGAGATCAGGTCGGGATTCGACACGTACTTCAGCGCGCCTTCGTACGCGCCGGGAATGCCGAGCGTGGCGAGCTGTTCGCCGATCGCCACCGCACGCGCCGCACGGCCATGGCGCGTACGGTACAGGCCGTCGACGAGCACCTGGTTCGCGGGATCGACATTCAGGCCGACGATGTGCACGGTGCGCGACGCCCACGTGACCGAAATCTCGACGCCGCTCAGGTAGCGCATGCCGAGCGCTTCCGCCTCGCTGCGCGCCGCCGCCTGGCCGCCGATCTCGTCGTGGTCGGTCAGCGCCCACAGGGTCACGCCGCCGGCATGGGCGCGGCGGGCGACATCGGCAGGCGACAGCAACCCGTCGGAAACATTCGAATGGCAGTGGAGATCGGCGTTCATTGTCGGCATGGCAGGTAAGGCTTCATTCTACTGCAACGCGGCAATGCGCCGCCCGCCTGCCCCGCCGCTGCCGCCGCGCGGCTTACGCGCAGAACGCCTCGATCAGCGCCGCAATCTGCTCGGGCTGGTCGTGATGCACCATGTGGCCGGCATCCTCGACGAGCTTCTCGCGCCAGTCGGGGAACGCGTTGAAACGCGCCTTGAATTCCGGCAGCGGGATGTCGCCGGCGATGTGCGCCAGCGTCGGCGAATTGACGGCCTCGATGTGCAGCACCTTCGCGCGTACCTGTGCCCAGGTGGCCATCACTTCGTCGAGCCGGTACAGCTGCGGGCCAGGCATCTTGTGCGCGGGGTCGGCCAGCAGATGGTACTGGCCGTCGTCGCCGCGCTTCGACCAGTGCGCGGCGAGGAACGCGGCGCGGTGCGGCGCGAGCCGCGGATTGGTCTTGGTCAGGCGCGCCGCCACGTCGTCGAGCGACGCATAAGGGCGCAGCGCGGGCGGTTCGCGCAACTCGTCCAGCCAGCCGCGCAGCCGGCGCGGCGCCTGCTCGGCCCGCGCGGGCGCGAGCCCGAAACCCTCGAGATCGACCACGCGCCGCACGCGCTCCGGCCGCGCGCCGGCATACAGGCACACGACGTTCGCGCCCATGCTGTGCCCGACCAGGTTGACTTCGCCGGTCGGCGCATAGTGGTCGACGAGCGCATCGAGGTCGCCGAGGTATTCGTGGAACCAGTAGTGGCCGCCGCCCTGCCGCGCGACCGGCCAGTCGGAGAGCCCGAAACCGCGCGCATCGGGCGCGATCACCTGCCAGTCGCCCGCGAGCGCATCGACGACGAACTGGAACGACGCCGCGACGTCCATCCAGCCGTGCAGCATGAACAGCGTCGGCGCGTCGGGCCGGCCCCAGCGCCGGACATGCAGCTTGACGCCGCGCACCGTGACGAAATCGGAAACAGAACTCGAGGCACTCATTGCAGCCGCCAGAAAAAAGAATGATCGTTCGATTATAGCGGCGACGCCTTCCTTCCGGTGTCCGGCAATCGAGGCACCGCTCTAGCGGCGCCAGGACGCGAGGGGCCGCCGGCAAACGCCCTCTGCCGGGCACACGGGACGGCCGACAGCCGCCGAAACGCACCCGAACGCGAGCCGGCTAGCGTGGCGCGCTTCCGTCCGCTCCGTCCTGCGCGGCCAGTTCGTCGAGTTCGGCCTGCTCGAATCCCGCATCGCGACGCGCATCGAAATTGAACGGCCCCCGCAGCCGCGGCGCATGATACTGCTCGGCGAGCTGCCGGTAGGTCGGCACGGGATCGCGGCCGGCCTCGTCGCACAGATGCCGGAACCAGTGGTTGCCGATCGCGACATGGCCGATTTCGTCGCGCAGGATCACGTCGAGGATCGCGGCCGACGCATCGTCGCCCGCCTGGACGAGCCGCGCGCGGATCGGCGGCGATGCGTCGAGCCCGCGGGCCTCGAGCGTGCGCGGTACCAGCGCCATGCGCGCCAGCACGTCGCCCTTGGTCCGCTCGCACATCTCCCACAGACCGTTGTGCGCGGGAAAATCGCCGTACGCATGCCCGAATGCCGCCAGACGGTCGGACAGCAGCGTGAAGTGATAGGCCTCCTCGGCCGCCACCTTCAGCCAGTCCGCGTAGAACGCGCCCGGCAAGCCCGCGAAACGCCAGACCGCGTCGAGCGCCAGATTGATCGCATTGAACTCGATATGGGCCAGCGCGTGCAGCAGCACGGCGCGCCCTTCGGGCGAACGCATGCTGCGGCGCTCGAGCTGGCGCGGCTCGACGAGCGGCGGCCGCACCGGGCGGCCGGGCAGATCGGCCGGTTCGGGCAGCTCGAGCGACGGGGCGATCGCCGCCTGCCCGGCCAG
>NZ_JAAGPM010000102.1:0-28822 GCF_017104865.1 Burkholderia sp. Ac-20349 | reverse complement strand
CAGCGCGCGGCTTGAACGTGCGTTCGCCGGCGGCGGCCGGGGCGGCCTTCTTCGGGCGGGCCGGCTTGTCCCCTGCGGGCGGCGCAGCGGGACGCACCGCCTTGCGGGCGACGAGGCTGCCGGAGCGGACAGGGGCGCGGGTCGGCGACGCCGGCTTCGGATTCTTGACGGTTAATTTGGTGCGCATAAACGCTGGAATTCATTCAGACTGCGATCGCACGCAGCAATTCGGTTTCGAGCTGGATCTGCAGGCGGTTGTCGGACAAGCCGGCACCCGCGAGCAGGAAGATGTCCTCGACGCGTTCGCCGAGCGTATTGATCCGCGCCGCGTGGACGCCGATCCGATGCTCGGCGAGTACGCGCGCGATCGAATAGAGAAGGCCCGGCCGGTCGTTGGCCGACACGGACAGGATGTAGTACTGGCCGCGCTCGTCGGCCCGCAGGTCGACGCGCGGCGTGATCGGAAACGTCCGGGACAGCCTCGACAGGCGGCCCTTGGACGGCTCCGGCAGCGGGGCGGTTTCGGTGAGCCGCGACGCGAGCTGTTGCTCGACGAGATTCGCGATGTCGCGGTACCGCACGTCACGTTCGGTCTGCGTGACGATGAAGTTGTCGAGCGCATAGCCGTGCCGCGTCGTGCTGACGCGTGCGTCGAGCACCGACAGCCCGTTGCGGTCGAAATACGCGCAGATGCCCGCGAACAGGTCGGGGCGATCCTTCACGTACACGAGCACCTGCAGCGCATCGCCGATCGGCGACGGCCGCGCGCGGACGATCGCGGTTTCGTCGTTCACGTGCCGGTACAGCACGCGTGTTTGCCAGGCGATGTCGGCCGCGTCGTGACGCAGGAAGAAGCCGACGTCGAGCTGATCCCACAGCGCGCGGTGTGCGTCGTCGGGCACGGTTTCCAGGCGCAGCAGCGCGAGCGCCTGCTCCTGCCGCGACTTCAGCTCCGAATGCGCGTCGGGGTTGGCGCCGCCGAGCACCGCGAGCGTGATGCGGTACAGATCCTCGAGCAGCTTGCCCTTCCACGTGTTCCACACCTTCGGGCTCGTGCCGCGGATATCGGCGACGGTCAGCAGGTAGAGCGCGGTGAGGCGCCGTTCGTTGCCGACGAGTTCGGCGAAGCGCTTGATGACTTCGGGGTCGCTCGTGTCCTGCTTCTGCGCGACCTGGCTCATCGTCAGGTGATGCTGGACGAGCCACACGATCAGCGCCGCGTCGTCGCCGGGGATTCCGTGTTCGCGGCAGAAGCGCCGCGCATCGGTCATCCCGAGCGTCGAGTGGTCGCCGCCGCGGCCCTTCGCGATGTCGTGGAACAGCGCCGCGACATACAGCACCCACGGGCGCTCGAAGTTGCCGATCAGCTGGCTGCAGAACGGATATTCGTGCGCATGCTCGGCGACCGCGAAACGGCGGATGTTGCGCAGCACCATCAGGATGTGCTGGTCGACCGTGTACACGTGGTACAGGTCGTGCTGCATCTGGCCGACGATGCGGCGGAAATTCAGCAGGTAGCGGCCGAGCACGCTCGTCTGGTTCATCAGCCGGAACGCGTGCGTGATCCCTTCGGGTTGCTGAAGGATCCGCATGAACGTGTCGCGATTCTGCGGATCGCGGCGCCACGCGTTGTTCATGATCTCGCGCGAGTTGTACAGCGCGCGCAGCGTGCGCGCGGACAGGCCCTTCACGCCGCGGGTCGTCTCGTACAGCAGGAATGCTTCGAGGATTGCGTCGGGGTGGCGCTCGAACACGCCGTCGTCGACGATCTCGAGCATGCCCTGCTTCTCGACGAAGCGGTCGGGCGACAGCACGCGCGTGATGCCGCTCGTCGCGGGGAACAGCTGAGCCTCGATGTTCTGGATCAGGATCGTCGCGAGCTGCGTGACGGCTTTCGCGGCCCAGTAATAGCGGCGCATCAGCTGTTCGCTCGCACGCTTGGCCTGCGTCGGCTGGTAGCCGAAGCTCTCGGCGGCCTGCGTCTGCAGGTCGAACACGAGCATGTCCTGGCGGCGGCCGGCGATCACGTGCAGCCGCGCGCGCAGCGTCTTCAGGAATCCTTCGTTGCGGCGCAGCTCGCGCGCTTCGCGATCGGTGATGAGGCCGCGCGTGTCGAGCTCGCGCCAACTGCTGCCGAAACCGGCCGCGCGCGCGATCCACAGGATCGTCTGCAGGTCGCGCAGCCCGCCGGGGCTTTCCTTCACGTTCGGTTCGAGGCTGTACGGCGTGTCCTGGAACTTCGCGTGGCGCTGGCGCATCTCGAGCACCTTCGCGGTGAAGAACGCGCGGGCGTCGAGCGCCTCGTGGTAGCGCACCGTGAAGCGCTCGAACAGCGCGGTGCTGCCGACGATGCGGCGCGCTTCCAGCAGCGAGGTCTGCACCGTGACGTCCTGCGACGCCTCCTCGATGCACTGCGCGACCGTGCGCACGCTGCTGCCGATCTCGAGGCCGAGATCCCACGCCATCCCGATGAAGCGCTCGATGCGCGCATCGAGCGCCGGGTCGTGCGCATCGGGCAGCAGCACGAGGATGTCGACGTCGGAATAGGGCGCGAGCTCGCCGCGCCCGTAGCCGCCGACGGCGACGAGCGCGAGCGTCGCGGGCAGCCCGCAGTCGTCCCATACGCGCTTCAGCGCATCGTCGGTGAGTTTCGACAGCGCGTGCATCAGCGACGCGACGTTCGTCGCGCGGCGGAAGCGCTCGAGCATCTCCGTCTTGGCGGCCTTGAATTCGGCGCGCCGCGACAGCGCGTCGGGCGAGGGGGCGGCGTGAGCGCTCATGGGCGGCTGTTCAGGTGCGGGCAGGGCGGGCTGGCGCGGTGGCGCTCAGACCGCGGCGGCCGGTTGCGCGAACACGGGGCGCGCCGGCGTGCCGGCCGATACGGTCAGCACTTCGTAGCCGGTTTCGGTGACGAGCACCGTATGCTCCCACTGCGCGGACAGGCTGCGGTCGCGCGTCTTGACCGTCCACTGGTCGGGCATCGTGCGGATGTCGCGCTTGCCGGCGTTGATCATCGGCTCGATCGTGAAGATCATCCCGGCCTTCAGTTCGATGCCCGTGCCCGGACGGCCGTAGTGGACGACCTGCGGATCCTCGTGGAACACCGTGCCGATGCCGTGGCCGCAGTATTCGCGCACGACGCTGTAGCCCTGCGCTTCCGCGTGCTTCTGGATCGCGTAGCCGATGTCGCCGAGGTGCGCGCCGGGCTTGACCTGGTCGATGCCGAGCCACATGCATTCGTAGGTGGTCTGCACAAGGCGCTTCGCCATGATCGAGCCTTCGCCGACGATGAACATCCGGCTCGTGTCGCCGAAGTAGCCGTTCTTGATCACGGTGATGTCGATGTTCAGCGCGTCGCCGTTCTTGATCACCTTCTCGCCGGGGATGCCGTGGCAGATCACGTCGTTGACCGAGATGCAGGTGGCCTTCGGGTACGGCGGATAGCCGGGCGGCTGGTAGTTCAGCGGCGCGGGGACCGTGCCCTGCTCGTTGAGCATGAACTCATGGCAGAGCCGGTCGAGTTCGGCGGTCGTGATGCCCGCGACGACGTGCGGGGTGATGAAATCGAGCACTTCGCTCGCGAGACGGCAGGCGACGCGCATCTCGGCGATATCGTGTTCGTTTTTGAGCGTAATAGCCATCGAGGTATGCCTGGAATGCGGTGAATTGACGGATTATCGCACCTTCTGGCAGGCGTCGCAGCCCCTGCCGGCGGTGCGGATGCGGGTTTTCGCGGATTGTCCGCCCCGTCGCCGCACGGCAAGCAAAAGTGGTGAGCGACTTGAGAGCGGACAAATCGGCGTGCTATACTCTTTGGCTAAGTCGATATCCAAATGCCGAACTTGCCCCGTTTTGGGGCGGCATGACGGTGAAAGGCTTACGGCACGGGCGTTTTGCACGTGTCGAATCGCAAGCCGGCGCAACCAGGGTGCCGGCCGCGTGGAATCGGACCCTCCGGGGCAGGTTCGCGCGGCGGTACGGCGGCCGGCTTAAGACCCAACCCTCGTGGAGAATTTACATGGCAGTTACGATGCGCCAAATGCTGGAAGCGGGTGTCCACTTCGGTCACCAGACGCGCTTCTGGAACCCGAAGATGGCTCCGTTCATTTTCGGTCACCGCAACAAGATTCACATCATCAACCTCGAAAAGACGCTGCCGATGTTCACGGACGCACAGAAGTACGTGCGCCAGCTGGCAGCGAACCGCGGCACGATCCTGTTCGTCGGCACGAAGCGTCAATCGCGTGACACGATCGCTCAGGAAGCGCAGCGCGCAGGCATGCCGTTCGTCAACGCACGCTGGCTCGGCGGCATGATGACCAACTTCAAGACGCTGAAGGTATCGATCAAGCGCCTGAAGGACATGGAAGCGGCAGTCGAGGCAGGTGAGCTCGAGAAGATGAGCAAGAAGGAAGCGCTGCTGTTCGAACGCGAAATCGCCAAGCTGCAGAAGTCGATCGGCGGCGTGAAGGACATGGGCGGCATTCCGGACGCAATCTTCGTCGTCGACGTCGGCTACCACAAGATTGCCGTTACCGAAGCGAACAAGCTGGGCGTGCCGGTCATCGCCGTGGTCGATACGAACCACTCGCCGGAAGGTGTGGATTACGTGATCCCGGGTAACGACGACTCGAGCAAGGCAGTCGCACTGTACGCTGAAGGCGTGGCCGACGCGATCCTCGAAGGCCGTGCAAACGCGGTCAACGAAGTGGTTCAGGCTGCACGCGGCGACGACGAGTACGTCGAGGAAAACGCGTAACTGGCCCCGAGCCGGCGCAAAAAGGGGGCTCTCAACAGGCCCCCTTTTTTTAAGCTTGTGCGCCGGACCTGATCGCGCCGATTTGGTGCGGGTCCGGAAACGAATCTCGGCCGTTCGCGTCCAAGCGGGCGGCGTTGTGAATACAGACTCAAGGAGCGAATGATGGCGGCAATTACCGCAAGCATGGTGGCAGAACTGCGCGCAAAGACCGACGCACCGATGATGGAGTGCAAGAAGGCGCTGACGGAAGCTGACGGCGATCTGGCCAAGGCTGAAGAGCTGCTGCGCGTCAAGCTCGGCAACAAGGCGAGCAAGGCGGCATCGCGCGTGACGGCAGAAGGCGTCGTCGCATCGTTCGTCGGCGGCAACGCAGGCGCGCTGGTCGAACTGAACTGCGAAACCGACTTCGTCGCGAAGAACGACGACTTCCTCGCATTCTCGAAGACGGTTGCAGAACTCGTTGCGACGCAAAACCCGGCTGACGTGGCTGCGCTGTCGGCACTGCCGCTCGAAGGTTCGACGGTCGACGCAGTGCGCCTGGCACTGATCGGCAAGATCGGCGAGAACGTCTCGATCCGCCGTTTCGTCCGTTTCGAAACCGCAAACAAGATCGCAACGTACCTGCACGGCGCGCGTATCGGCGTGATCGTCGAGTACACGGGTGCGGAAGAGCAGGTCGGCAAGGACGTCGCGATGCACATCGCGGCGATGAAGCCGGTCGCACTGTCGTCGGCTGACGTGCCGGCAGAACTGATCGAGACGGAACGCCGCGTGGCCGAGCAGAAGGCTGCGGAATCGGGCAAGCCGGCCGAGATCGTCGCGAAGATGGTCGACGGTAGCGTCCAGAAGTACCTGAAGGAAGTGTCGCTGCTGAACCAGACGTTCGTGAAGAACGACAAGCAGACGATCGAGCAGATGCTGAAGGCAGCGGATTCCGCAGTGCAGAAGTTCTCGCTGTTCGTCGTCGGCGAAGGCATCGAGAAGCGCCAGGACGACTTCGCCGCCGAAGTGGCCGCGCAAGTCGCAGCAGCAAAGCAGCAGTAAGCCGTAAGCAGTCAGGCAGTATCCGCGGCGGGCGTCCGCTCCGCCGCGGTCGGCGCCGCCGCCGGCCGGCCGGGAAACCCGGTCCGACCGTCGGCGCTTGCCCGAATCAGTATTTCGCCCCTACAGTTCGTGGTTGTCATCCTCTCGTCGCTCGGAAGCCCCTATGTCCAATGCCTATAAACGCGTCCTTCTCAAACTCTCCGGCGAAGCGCTGATGGGCGACGATGCCTTCGGCATCAATCGCGCGACGATCGAACGGATGGTGGCCGATATCGCCGAAGTCGTGCGTCTCGGTACGCAGCTCGCGGTCGTGATCGGTGGCGGTAATATTTTCCGCGGTGTCGCGGGTGGCGCGGCCGGCATGGATCGCGCGACGGCAGACTACATGGGGATGCTCGCGACGATGATGAACGCGCTGGCGCTGCAGGACGCAATGCGCCACGCCGGCATCGAGGCGCGCGTGCAGTCCGCGCTGCGCATGGACCAGGTCGTCGAGCCGTACATCCGGCCCCGCGCGATTCGCCAGCTCGAGGAAGGCCGCGTCGTGATCTTCGCGGCCGGTACCGGCAACCCGTTCTTCACGACGGACACGGCCGCCGCGCTGCGCGGTTCGGAAGTGGGTGCCGAGGTCGTGCTGAAGGCGACCAAGGTCGATGGCGTATATTCTGCCGATCCGAAGAAGGATCCGTCGGCCACGCGCTACACGACGATCACTTTCGACGAGGCGATCAGCCGCAACCTGCAGGTGATGGACGCGACGGCCTTTGCGCTGTGCCGCGACCAGAAGCTGCCGATTCGCGTGTTTTCGATCAACAAGCCGGGCGCGCTCAAGCGCATCGTGCTGGGCGAGGACGAAGGTACGCTCGTCCACGTGTAAACTCCCGCGGATGCGGGTCATCGGCCGCGGCGCGCCAGATGCGCCGGGCGGGGCCCGCGTTCTTTGAAGGTTTGAAGGTTCGGAGGTTGAAATGAGTGTCGCTGATACCAAGAAGGGCGTCGAGCAAAAGATGCAGCGCTCGATCGAAGCGTTCAAGAACGATCTGGCAAAGATCCGTACGGGCCGTGCACACACCGGTCTGCTCGATCACGTTCAGGTCGACTACTACGGCTCGATGGTGCCGATCTCGCAGGTCGCGAACCTGACGCTCGTCGACGCGCGCACGATCGGCGTGCAGCCGTGGGAAAAGAACATGGTGCAGAAGGTCGAGAAGGCCATCCGCGAAGCCGACCTGGGCCTGAACCCGGCCACGTCCGGCGACCTGATCCGCGTGCCGATGCCCGCGCTGACGGAAGAGCGCCGCCGCGAACTGACCAAGGTCGTGAAGGGCGAAGGCGAAACGGCCAAGGTCGCGATCCGCAACCTGCGCCGCGACGCGAACGAAGCGCTCAAGAAGCTCGTGAAGGACAAGGAAATCTCGGAAGACGACGAGCGCCGTGCGAGCGACGACGTGCAGAAGCTGACGGACAAGCACGTCGCCGAAATCGACAAGCTCGTGCAGACCAAGGAAGCCGAGATCATGACGGTCTGACGACCGTCCTCGCGCGCCGCCTTCTTCCCGCATTACTGTCTCAACGGCCATGACCTATACCAGCTCTACCGTTCGCGTGCCTGACGTCGGCGTCGTGCCGCGTCACATCGCGATCATCATGGACGGCAACGGCCGTTGGGCGACCGAACGCCGCTTGCCGCGCGTCGCGGGGCACACCCGTGGCGTCGATGCCGTGCGGTCGGTGGTCGAAGGTTGCGCGCGCGCCGGCGTCGAATACCTGACGCTGTTCGCGTTCAGTTCGGAGAACTGGCGCCGGCCGAACGACGAAGTGTCGTTCCTGATGCGACTCTTCATCACCGCGCTCGAGCGCGAGATCGGCAAGCTCCATGCGAACGGGATCCGCCTGCGTGTCATCGGCGATCTCGACCGCTTCGAGCCGCGCATCCGCGAACTGATTCGCCGCGCCGAAACCAAGACGGCGCGCAATACCCGTCTGACGCTCACCATCGCGGCCAACTACGGTGGCCGGTGGGACATCCTGCAGGCGACGAAGAAACTCGTCGAGCAGGCCGTGCGCGAAGGTCGCGAGGTCGAAGTGACCGAGGACGCGTTCGCGCCGCACCTGGCGATGGCCTATGCGCCGGAGCCCGATCTCTTCATCCGTACCGGCGGCGAGCAGCGCGTCAGCAACTTCCTGCTGTGGCAACTCGCGTACGCCGAATTCTATTTCACCGACAAATACTGGCCGGATTTCGACGGCGCGGCACTGGCCGACGCCATGGCGTCGTATACGGAGCGCGAGCGCCGTTTTGGCCGCACGAGCGCACAGCTCGAACCGCAATCGCAGAACGCCGACTCCCTTTCATGCTGAAAACCCGTGTGATCACGGCGATCGTGATGCTGGCGGTGCTGCTGCCGGTGACGCTGTTCGCGCCGCTCACCGCGTTCGGCGCGCTGATCGGCGTCGTGCTCGTGTTTGCCGCGTGGGAATGGGCGCGCCTGCTCAAGCTCGGCGGTGCCGGTCCGGTCGTCTATGCCGTCGTCGCGGCGCTGGCGCTCGCGGCCACGGCGCCGCTCGGCGTCGATGCGGCTTCGTCCCGTCCCCTTTTCATGGCAGCCGGCGTGTTCTGGCTGCTGGTCGGCCCGTTCACGCTGCGGCGCAAGCCCGAGCTCGCGGGCGGCGTATGGCGGCCGTTCCTGCTGGCAGCCGGCCTCGTGGTCTTCGCGGCCTGCTGGCATGCGCTCGTCGCGGCGCGTGCGCAGGGCGTGCCGTTCGTGCTGTCGCTGCTTCTGGTCGTCTGGCTCGCCGATATCGGCGCATACTTCGCGGGCAAGGCCTTCGGAAAGCGTAAACTGGCCATCACGATCAGTCCCGGCAAGAGCTGGGAAGGCGCGATCGGTGGCTGGCTCGCCGTGATGGTCGTCGCCGGCGTCGCGATGGCCGCGCATGCGTTCGAGCCGACCCTGTTTTCTGCGTTCGCCGTGCGCTACGGGATGCCCGGCGCGTGGGCCGCACTGACGTTGCTGGTCGCGTATAGCGTGATCGGCGACCTGTTCGAGTCGCTGCTGAAGCGGCAGGCGGGCGTGAAGGATTCGAGCGGACTGCTGCCGGGGCATGGCGGCGTGCTCGACCGTGTCGACGCGCTGCTGCCGGTGCTGCCGCTCGCGATGCTGCTGCTTGGTTAAACCATTATTTCTGTTATGCAAAAACGTCTGACATTGCTCGGTTCCACGGGCTCGATCGGAGACAGCACGCTCGACGTGGTCGCGCGCCATCCCGAGCGCTTCTCGGTCTATGCGCTGACCGCACACCGCAACGGCGACAAGCTGGTCGAGCAGTGCCTGCGCTTCGCGCCTGAAGTCGCGGTGGTCGGCGATGCGCAGACGGCCGCGCACGTCGAAGCGAAGCTGCGCGCGGCGGGCAGCAAGACCACGGTGCTGTACGGCCCGCAGGCGCTCGTCGATGTCTCGAAGAGCGACGGCTGCGATACGGTCGTCGCGGCGATCGTCGGCGCGGCCGGCATGGCGCCGAGCCTCGCGGCCGCGCGCGCCGGCAAGCGCATCCTGCTCGCGAACAAGGAAGCCCTGGTGATGTCGGGCGCGATCTTCATGGACGCGGTGCGCGACCATGGCGCGATCCTGCTGCCGGTCGACAGCGAACACAACGCGATCTTCCAGTGCATGCCGCGCGACGCGGCCGAGCACGGCGGGATCTCGAAGATCATCCTGACCGCGTCGGGCGGCCCGTTCCGCACGCGCGAGCCGGCCACGCTCGTCGACGTGACGCCGGACGAAGCGTGCAAGCACCCGAACTGGGTGATGGGCCGCAAGATCTCGGTCGATTCCGCGACGATGATGAACAAGGGCCTCGAGGTGATCGAGGCGCACTGGATCTTCGGGCTGCCGGGCGACCGGATCGACGTGCTGATCCATCCGCAGAGCGTGATCCATTCGCTCGTGTCGTACCGCGACGGCTCGGTGCTTGCGCAGCTCGGCAATCCCGACATGCGCACGCCGATCGCGCACGCGCTCGCGTTCCCCGAGCGTGTCGATGCGGGCGTCGATCAGCTCGACCTAGCGCAGATCGCCCAGCTGTCGTTCGAGAAGCCCGATTACGCGCGCTTCCCGTGCCTCGCGCTCGCCTTGAAGGCGCTTGAGGAAGGCGGTATCGCGAGCGCTGCATTGAACGCCGCGAACGAAGTGGCGGTCGAAGCGTTTCTCGAGCGCCGCATCGGCTTCATGGCGATTGCGGCGACGGTCGACGCCGTGCTCGGCACGCTGCCGAACCGCACGCCCGACGGGCTCGACGATGTCCTGGCGGCGGATGCCGAGGCACGCCGCCTCGCCGCCGAAATCATTGCGAAAGCGCCTGCGCCACGCGTGGAGCGCACTGTCTGAATGGGGTGCTCATGAACGTGCTGGTCGAACTGATCGCGTTTGCGGTGGCGATCGGGGTGCTGGTCGTCGTGCATGAGTACGGACATTATCGCGTCGCGCGCTGGTGCGGCGTGAAGGTGCTGCGTTTCTCTATCGGCTTCGGCCAGCCCGTCGCGCGCTGGGTCAGCCGCCGGACGGGCACCGAGTGGACGCTGTCCGCGCTGCCGCTCGGCGGCTACGTGAAGATGCTCGACGAGCGCGATCCCGGCGCCGGCATCCCGCCCGAAGAACTCGGGCAGGCGTTCAACCGGCAATCCGTCTACAAGCGCATCGCGATCGTCGCCGCCGGGCCCATTGCCAACTTCCTGTTGGCAATCGTGCTGTTTTCCGTCGTATTTGCGAGCGGCGTGACCGAGCCGGCCGCGATCGTCGCACCGCCGGCTGCCGGCACGCTGGCGGCGCGCGCGGGCTTCGACGGCAGCGAGACGATCGTGTCGATCCGCAACGCGCAGGGCGGCGAGTCCGAGCCGGTGCGGTCGTGGTCGGACCTGCGCTGGAAGCTGCTGGCGGCCGCGTTCGACCACCGCGAGATCGTGCTCGGCGCACGCGACGGCAACACGACGTTCGATTTCCGCGTCGACCTCCGCGATGTTCCCGAAAGTCAGCTCGACGACGATTTCATGGCCCATCTGGGCTTCGAGACCGGCGGCGGCACGCTGTCGGTCGCGTCGGTGCAGCCCGGCAGCGCGGCGGAGCAGGCGGGCCTGAAGTCCGGCGACAAGCTGGTCGCGCTCGACGGCAAGCCGATCGGCGGCGCGTCGCGCTTCATCGATTTCGTGAAACACCATGCGGGCAAGCCGCTCGACCTGCAGATCGAGCGCGGCGGCGCCGCGCAGACGGTGTCGATCGTGCCGCAGACGCAGCGCGACGACGAGTCGGGGCAGCAGGTCGGCCGTATCGGCGCGGCGCTGTCGATGCATACGCCGTCCGTCGACGTCCGCTACGGGCCGATCGAGAGCCTGCAGCTCGGCGCGCACCGTACGTGGGACATCTCCGTGTATTCGCTGCGGATGTTCGGGCGCATGATTACGGGCAATGCGTCGCTGAAGAACCTGTCCGGCCCGGTGACGATTGCCGACTACGCGGGCAAGAGTGCGCGGCTCGGTCCATCAGCGTTCCTGTCGTTCCTCGCCCTTGTCAGCATTAGCCTTGGCGTCCTGAACTTGTTGCCGATTCCCGTTTTGGACGGGGGGCATCTGTTATATTATGCGGTTGAAGCTGCGACCGGGAAAGCCGTCTCGGAGCGCTGGCAACTGATTCTGCAAAGAGCCGGGTTGATCTGCATCGTCGCATTGTCGGCGATCGCGCTGTTCAACGATCTGGCTCGGTTAATCCATTTCTGAAGCGTCAGGCGGCGGCCGCTAGGCAGCCGCCTGATTTGATGCAGCTAAATATTGGGGATGCATGTTGTTCAAACCTCATCGCTTTGTACCTAAGACAGTTGCAGCGGCCGCGCTCGCCGCGCACGGCCTCGCGGCCCATGCAGCGGCACCGTTCGTGGTGCAAGACATCAAGATCGAGGGGCTGCAGCGCGTCGAAGCGGGTTCGGTGTTCGCCTACCTGCCGATCAAGCAGGGCGATACCTTCACGGACGACAAGGCATCCGAAGCAATCCGCGCGCTGTACGCGACGGGCTTTTTCAACGACGTACGCATCGCCACGCAGGGCAATGTCGTGATCGTGCAGGTGCAGGAGCGTCCGGCCATCGCGTCGATCGACTTCACCGGCACGAAGGAATTCGACAAGGACAACCTGACGAAGGCACTGCGCGCAGTCGGTCTCGCCGACGGCCGCTATTACGACAAGGCGCTCGTCGACAAGGCGGAGCAGGAGCTCAAGCGCCAGTACCTCACGCGCGGTTTCTACGCGGCCGAGGTGAAGACGACGGTCACGCCGGTCGACGCGAACCGCGTGTCGATCCTGTTCGCGGTCGCCGAAGGCCCGAGCGCGAAGATCCGCCAGATCAACTTCATCGGCAACAAGGCGTACAGCACGAGCACGCTGCGCGACGAGATGCAGCTGTCGACGCCGAACTGGTTCTCCTGGTACACGAAGAACGACCTGTACTCGAAGGAAAAGCTCACGGGCGACCTCGAAGCAGTGCGCTCGTACTACCTGAACCGCGGCTATCTCGAGTTCAACATCGAGTCGACCCAGGTGTCGATCTCGCCCGACAAGAAGGACATGTACCTGACGGTCACGCTGCACGAAGGCGAGCCGTACACGGTGTCGGGCATCAAGCTGTCGGGCAACCTGCTCGATCGCGAGGCCGAACTCAACAAGCTGATCAAGATCAAGCCGGGCGATCGCTTCTCGGCCGAAAAGCTGCAGCAGACCACCAAGTCGATCGTCGACAAGCTCGGTGAATACGGCTACGCATTCGCGACCGTCAACGCGCAGCCGGAGATCGACCAGGCAAACCACAAGGTGAACCTGAACCTCGTCGTCGATCCGAGCCGCCGCGTGTACGTGCGCCGCATCAACGTCGTCGGCAACACGCGCACGCGCGACGAAGTGGTGCGCCGCGAAATGCGCCAGCTCGAAAGCTCGTGGTTCGATTCGAACCGCCTCGCGCTGTCGAAGGATCGCGTGAACCGTCTCGGCTACTTCACCAACGTCGACGTGACGACCGTGCCGGTCGAAGGCACGAACGACCAGGTCGACGTGAACGTGAAGGTCGACGAAAAGCCGACCGGCGCGATCACGCTGGGCGCCGGCTTCTCGTCGACGGACAAGGTCGTGCTGTCGGCCGGCGTGTCGCAGGACAACGTGTTCGGTTCGGGTACCAGCCTGTCGGTGAACGTCAACACCGCGAAGAGCTACCGCACGCTGACCGTCACGCAGGTCGACCCGTACTTCACGGTCGACGGCATCAAGCGGATCACCGACGTCTTCTACCGTACGTACCAGCCGCTCTACTATTCGACGAGCTCGAGCTTCCGGATCATCAGCGCGGGCGGCAACCTGAAGTTCGGCATTCCGTTCTCGGAAGTCGATACCGTCTACTTCGGCGCCGGCTTCGAGCAGAACCGTCTCGACGTCGATTCGAACACGCCGCAGAGCTACCAGGACTACGTGCAGCAGTTCGGCCGCGTGTCGAACACGGTGCCGCTGACGGTCGCGTGGTCGCGCGATGCGCGTGACAGCGCGCTGATTCCGAGCCGCGGCTACTTCACGCAGGCGAACATGGAGTACGGCGTGCCGGTCGGCAAGATCCAGTACTACAAGGCAGACCTGCAGGCGCAGTACTACTATTCGTTCTCGCGCGGCTTCATCCTGGGCATGAACATCCAGGGCGGCTACGGCAACGGCATCGGCAATCCGTACCCGATCTTCAAGAACTACTACGCTGGCGGTATCGGCTCCGTGCGTGGCTATGAGCCGAGCTCGCTGGGACCGCGCGACTCGAAGACGGGCGACCCGATCGGCGGCTCGAAGATGCTCGTGGGCAACATCGAGCTGACGTTCCCGTTGCCGGGCACCGGCTACGACCGCACGCTGCGCGTGTTCACGTTCGTCGACGGCGGCAACGTCTGGGGCAACGCGCCGGGCGGCACCGCCACGGGCGCGAACGGCCTGCGTTACGCGTACGGCGTCGGCCTCGCGTGGATCTCGCCGATCGGGCCGCTCAAGCTGAGCCTTGGCTTCCCGATTCAGAAGAACGAAGGCGACAAGTACCAGAAATTCCAGTTCCAGATCGGGACGGCGTTCTGATCGAACGCATGACAACAGCAACGAGAGGGTAATTTTGCTAACCGGTAAGTTTTCGAAACGAGTGATGTGCGCGCTGACCGTTGCGCTGGCCTTGGGCGCGGCGACGGTGCACGCACAGGACGTCGCCCGCATCGCGGCGGTCAATTCGGATCGGATCCTGCGCGAGTCGGCGCCCGCGAAGGCGGCGCAGACGAAGCTCGAAGCCGAGTTCGCGAAGCGCGACAAGGATCTGCAGGATCTGGCGGCGCGTCTGAAGTCGATGTCCGATTCGCTGGACAAGAACGGTGCGTCGCTGTCGGCGGCCGACCGCGCGCAGAAGCAGCGCGATCTCGCGCAGCTCGATACCGACTTCCAGCGCAAGCAGCGCGAATTCCGCGAAGACCTGAACCAGCGCCGCAACGAGGAGCTGGCGGCCGTGCTCGAGCGGGCGAACAAGGTCATCAAGCAGATCGCCGAGCAGCAGAATTACGACCTGATCGTGCAGGAAGCCGTGTACGTCAGCCCGCGCATCGACATCACCGACAAGGTGCTCAAGGCGCTCGCGTCCGGCTCGACGAACTGAACGGAGCAGACGACGAATGGCATTGACGCTTGAGGATCTCGTAAAGCGATTCGGCGGCGAGATCGCCGGCGACGCACAGTGCAAGGTGAGCGGGCTCGCCCCGCTCGACCAGGCAGGCCCGCAGCAACTCGCGTTCCTCGCGAATCCGAAGTATCTGTCGCAGGTCGAGTCGACCCGCGCCGGCGCGGTGCTGATCGCGCCGAAGGATCTGGAAAAGCTGGGCGCGGCCGCTCGTGGTCGCAATTTCATTGTCACGCCGAACCCGTACGCGTACTTCGCGCGCGTCGCGCAGATGTTCATCGATCTGGCGACGCCGCCGCGTGCCGCCGGCGTGCATCCGAGCGCGACGATCGATCCGGCCGCGCAGGTCGCCGCGAGCGCGGTGATCGGCCCGCACGTGACGGTCGAGGCCGGTGCGGTGATCGAAGACGGCGTGCAGCTCGACGCGAACGTATTCGTCGGCCGCGGCACGACGATCGGTGCGGGTTCGCACCTGTATCCGAACGCCTCGGTGTACCACGACTGCAAGATCGGTCCGCGCGCGATCATCCATGCGGGCGCCGTGATCGGCTCCGACGGTTTCGGCTTCGCGCCGGATTTCGTCGGCGACGGCGACGCGCGCACCGGCAGCTGGGTCAAGATCCCGCAGGTCGGCGGCGTCTCGATCGGCCCGGACGTCGAGATCGGCGCGAACACGACGATCGATCGCGGCGCGATGGCGGATACCGTCATCGAGGAGTGCGTGAAGATCGACAACCAGGTCCAGATCGGCCACAACTGCCGGATCGGCGCCTATACGGTGATCGCCGGCAGCGCGGGCATCGCGGGCAGCACGACGATCGGCCGCCACTGCATGATCGGCGGCGCGGCCGGGATCGCCGGCCACGTGACGCTCGGCGACTATGTCATCATCACCGCGAAGTCGGGCGTATCGAAGTCGCTGCCGAAGGCCGGCATCTATACCAGCGCGTTCCCGGCCGTCGACCACGGCGAATGGAACAAGAGCGCCGCGCTCGTGCGCAACCTCGACAAGCTGCGCGAGCGCATCAAGGCGCTCGAAGCCACGCTCGCCGCCCAGGGCGGCACGGACGCCTGAGCGCATCATGCGAGACCTCGAACCGGGTACGGCCAGCGCAACCGGCCCGGTTTGCCAGACTGGGCCGCACGGCGGCCCGCTTCAGCCTTTGCATCACCACCGCGCAGCCTCTGCGTGAGACGAACCATCATGAGCACTGAAAAAATCAATCTCGACATCCACAAGATCCTCACGCTGCTGCCGCATCGCTACCCGATTCTGCTCGTCGATCGCGTGCTCGAACTCGAGCCGCACAAGGGAATCAAAGCGCTGAAGAACGTGTCGATCAACGAGCCGTTCTTCCAGGGGCATTTCCCGAAGCGGCCGGTGATGCCGGGCGTGCTGATCCTCGAGGCGCTCGCGCAGGCCGCGGCGCTGCTGACCTTCTCGGAAGAGCAGCCGAAGGATCCGGAGAACACGCTGTACTACTTCGTCGGGATCGACGGTGCGCGCTTCAAGCGTCCGGTCGAACCGGGCGACCAACTGATTCTGAACGTGACGTTCGAACGCTACATCCGCGGCATCTGGAAGTTCAAGGCGGTGGCGGAGGTGGACGGCAAGGTGGCCGCGGAAGCCGAACTGATGTGCACGGTCAAGACGACCGACGTGGCGCCCTGAGCGACGCGTCACGCATAGGCAACGCAACGCGACACATCACATCGAGAGGCAACGGCGCATGACCAGGATTCATCCCACCGCGATTGTCGAACCGGGCGCGCAGATCGACGAATCGGTCGAGATCGGCCCGTACGCGATCGTCGGTCCGCACGTCACGATCGGCGCGCGCACGACGATCGGCTCGCACAGCGTGATCGAAGGCCATACGACGCTCGGCGAGGACAACCGCATCGGCCATTACGCGTCGGTCGGTGGTCGTCCGCAGGACATGAAGTACAAGGACGAGCCGACGAAGCTCGTGATCGGCAATCGCAACACGATCCGCGAATTCACGACGATCCACACGGGCACCGTGCAGGACGGCGGCGTGACGACGCTCGGCGACGACAACTGGATCATGGCCTACGTGCACATCGGCCATGACTGCCGGGTCGGCAATCACGTGATCCTGTCGAGCAACGCGCAGATGGCCGGCCACGTCGAGATCGGCGACTGGGCGATCGTCGGCGGTATGTCGGGCGTGCACCAGTTCGTGCGCATCGGCGCGCACTCGATGCTGGGCGGCGCGTCGGCGCTCGTGCAGGACATCCCGCCGTTCGTGATCGCGGCAGGCAACAAGGCCGAGCCGCACGGGATCAACGTCGAAGGGCTGCGCCGGCGCGGCTTCTCGGCCGATGCGATTTCGGCGCTGCGCAGCGCGTACCGCGTGCTGTACAAGAACGGCCTGTCGTTCGAGGAAGCGAAGGTGCAATTGCGCGAGCTGGCAGAGGCGGGCGGCGACGGCGATGTGCCGGTGAAGGCGCTCGTCGATTTCATCGACGCGTCGCAACGCGGCATCATCCGCTAAGCGATGCCGCTTCCGACCACTCAGCTCCGGCTCGCGATGGCGGCCGGCGAACCGTCGGGCGACCTGCTCGGCGCGTCGCTGCTCGGCGGGCTGCGCGAGCGGCTGCCCGACTCGGCTCAGTACTACGGGATCGGCGGGCAGCGGATGATTGCGCACGGCTTCGACTCGCACTGGCAGATGGACAAGCTGACCGTGCGCGGCTATGTCGAGGCGCTGGGTCAGATTCCCGAGATCCTGCGGATTCGCGGCGAGCTGAAGCGCCAGTTGCTGGCCGAGCGGCCGGACGCGTTCATCGGCATCGACGCACCTGATTTCAACTTCAACGTCGAGCAGACGGTGCGGGACGCGGGCATTCCGGTGGTCCACTTCGTATGCCCGTCGATCTGGATATGGCGTGGCGGCCGGATCAAGAAGATCGCCAAGTCGGTCGACCACATGCTGTGCCTGTTCCCGTTCGAGCCGGCGATTCTCGACAAGGCAGGCGTCGCGTCGACCTACGTCGGCCATCCGCTCGCCGACGAAATCCCGCTCGAGCCCGACATGCATGGCGCACGGATCGCGCTCGGCCTGCCGGCGGATGGCCCGGTGATCGCCGTGCTGCCCGGTAGCCGGCGCTCGGAAATCGCGCTGATCGGCCCGACCTTCTTCGCGGCGATGGCGCTGATGCAGCAGCGCGAGCCGGGCGTGCGCTTCGTGATGCCGGCGGCGACGCCGGCGCTGCGCGCACTGCTGCAGCCGCTCGTCGATGCGCATCCGCAACTCGCGCTGACGATTACCGATGGCAGTGCGCAGGTCGCGATGACGGCCGCCGACGCGATCCTCGTGAAGAGCGGCACGGTCACGCTGGAAGCCGCGCTGCTGAAGAAGCCGATGGTGATCTCGTACAAGGTGCCCTGGCTGACCGGGCAGATCATGCGCCGGCAGGGTTACCTGCCGTACGTCGGCTTGCCGAACATCCTGGCGGGGCGCTTCGTCGTGCCCGAGCTGCTGCAGCATTTCGCGACGCCCGAGGCGCTCGCCGATGCGACGCTCACGCAGCTACGCGACGACGCGAACCGCCGCACACTGACCGAAGTATTTACCGAAATGCATCTTTCGCTGCGGCAGAACACGGCCGCGAAGGCGGCCGAAGCGGTCGTGCGCGTGCTCGAACAACGCAAGGGGCGCGCATGACCGCAGTACGTGCACCACGCCGCCGCGCGTCGAGCGACGTGCAGGGCGGCTTCGATTTCAGCCGTCCCGACGAGATCGTCTGCGGCGTCGACGAAGCGGGCCGTGGCCCGCTCGCGGGGCCGGTGGTGGCCGCCGCGGTGATCCTCGATCCGGCGCAGCCGATCGACGGGCTCGACGATTCGAAGGCGCTGTCCGCGAAGAAGCGCGACGCGCTGTACGATCTGATCGTCGCGCGCTCGCTGTCGTATTGCGTCGCATCGGCGAGCGTTGACGAGATCGATACGCTGAACATCCTGCACGCGACGATGCTCGCGATGAAGCGGGCCGTCGAGGGCCTGTCGGTCCTGCCGACGCTGGCACAGATCGACGGCAACCGCTGTCCGACGCTGACGGTGCGCGCCGAGGCGATCGTCAGCGGCGACGCGCTCGTGCCGAGCATCTCGGCCGCGTCGATCCTCGCGAAGGTCACGCGCGATCGCATGCTGGTCGACCTGCACGAACGCTTCCCCGTGTACGGCTTCAACGTGCATGCGGGCTACGGCACCGCGAAACACCTCGCCGCGCTGCGCGAGCACGGCCCGTGCGAAGCGCATCGGCGCTCGTTCGCTCCCGTGCGCGCGGCACTCGAACTGATTCGATGAAAAGCATTACTTCCCGCGACAACCCGCTGTACAAGCGCCTGAAGGCGCTCGCGGGCTCGACGTCCCATCAGCGCCGCGGCGGCCAGGCGCTGCTCGAAGGATTCCACCTCGCGAGCGCGTACCTCGATACGGGTGCGACGCCCGAGCTGTGCGTGGCGACCGAAGGCGCACTCGGCCACGCCGAGGCGCAAGCGATCGTCGCGCGCATCGATGCGCAACGGATCGTCACGCTGCCCGACGCGCTGTTCGGGCAGTTGTCGAACGTCGTCAACGGCGTCGGCTTCCTGCTGCTCGTCGACCGGCCGGCGCAGCCGCTGCCCGAGCGCGTGACGCAGTCGTCGGTCGTGCTCGACGGCGTGCAGGACGCCGGCAACGTCGGCTCGATCCTGCGCAGCGCGGCGGCCGCCGGCGTGCGCCACGTGTTCTGTGCGCCGGGTACCGCGTACGCATGGTCGTCGAAGGTGCTGCGCTCGGGTATGGGCGCGCATTTCCTGCTGTCGATCCACGAGGACGTCGATGCCGGTGCGCTCGCCGAACGCCTCGATGTCCCGGTTGCGCTGACCGATTCGCACGGCGCGCAGGCGGTCTATGACTGCGACCTGTCGGGCCCCGTGGCATGGGTGTTCGGCAACGAGGGGGCGGGGGTATCGGCGTTCTGGCGCGATGCGGCTATGCATCGCGTCACGATCCCGCAGCCGGGCGGGATGGAGTCGCTGAACGTGGCGGCTGCGGCAGCCGTCTGCCTGTTCGAGCAGGTGCGTCAGCAGCGGCGTGCGTGACGCCACGCGCGTGCTTTCGCCGCACCATTAAAAAAGGCCGCGTTCGACGCGGCCTTTTTGCTTCCGGCGGCGGCCAGGCCGCCGCGAGCGCTCAATCTCAGTACGACTGCCGGTCGAGACGGATTTCCTGCAGGATCGTCGTCGCGATTTCCTCGATCGACTTGTGCGTCGACGACAGCCACTTGATCCCCTCGCGGCGCATCATCGCTTCGGCCTCGTTGATCTCGTAGCGGCAGTTCTCGGGCGCCGCGTACTTGCTGCCCGGCCGGCGTTCGTTGCGGATCTCCGACAGGCGCTGCGGGTCGATCGACAGCCCGAACAGCTTCTCGCTGTACGCGGCCAGCGCCGACGGCAGCTTGCCGCGCTCGAAATCCTCCGGAATCAGCGGATAGTTGGCTGCCTTCACGCCGTACTGCATCGCGAGATACAGGCTCGTCGGCGTCTTGCCGCTGCGCGACACGCCGACGAGGATCACGTCGGCTTCAGACAGGTTGCGGTTCGACTGGCCGTCGTCGTGCGCGAGCGAGAAGTTGATCGCCTCGATCCGGGTCTTGTATTCCTCGGTGTCCGCGTTCTGGTGGCCGCGGCCCATCGCGTGGCTCGACTTGAGCTCCAGTTCCTGCTCGAGCGGTTCGACGAAGCGCTGGAACATGTCGAGCACGAGTGCGTTCGAGCGCTTGACGATGTCGTTCGACTCGCTGTCGACGAGCGTCGTGAACACGATCGCGCGGCGGCCGTCGTGCACGGCGGCCTCGTTGATCTTCTCGAGGGTCGCGTAGGCCTTGTCGAGCGAATCGACGAACGGCACGCGCACGAGGCGGAATTTCTGGTCGAACTGGGAGAGGATCGAATGCGCGAAGGTTTCGGCAGTGATCCCGGTGCCGTCGGAGACGATGAATACGGTAGGCAGCATGAATCTGGGCGTCGAACGTGAAGGGCGGTTGCGCGGGCGGCTGGAGGTTCGCCTCCAGACGCAGTGACAAGGTCGCGCCACATCCGGCAGCCGGCACGGTAGAATAGCGGCAACCTGTTGGATAAGCAATTGCGGGGGCAGGGCGCGAACGGCGCCCCACGCTACGCCGCGCGATTCCAAAATTCCCGGCAAGTTTGGCGATTCGTCTGCAAATATCGCCCTTCTGCCGGGATTTTTGCAAATCGGGTCGGAAGATTTTCCGTCGCTGCGATTGTTTATCTAACAGGTTGCGCAAGACGCGCCGCGCCTTTTTGCAAGCGCCCGCGTCCGAGCCCACTTGCGCAATCGAGCATTTTTTTCACACTTAGGGGCTTGTATGACTAACGCAGCAAACGTCGCAAAGGACCAGGCGTATGTAATTCCGTTCGAGCAGTTGCGGATGACCGATGTGGAGATCGTCGGCGGCAAGAATGCGTCGCTTGGCGAAATGATCAGCCAGCTTTCCGAAGCAGGCGTTCGTGTACCCACCGGTTTCGCCACGACCGCGCTCGCGTTCCGTGATTTCCTCAAGCACAACGACCTTACCGATCGCATCGCCAAGCGTCTCGAGTCGCTCGACATCGACGACGTGAAGGCGCTCGCCGAAGCCGGTGCCGAAATCCGCAAGTGGATCGTCGATGCGCCGATGCAGGCACGTCTCGAGCAGGAAATCCGCGAGCAGTTCGAAGTCCTGAAGAACAGCTCGCCGGGCGAGCTGTCGTTCGCCGTGCGTTCGTCCGCTACCGCGGAAGACCTGCCCGACGCATCGTTCGCCGGCCAGCAGGAGTCGTACCTGAACGTCGTCGGCATCGAAGACGTGCTCGACCGCATGAAGCACGTGTTCGCGTCGCTGTATAACGACCGCGCGATCTCGTACCGCGTGCACAAGGGCTTCACGCACGCGGAAGTCGCGCTGTCGGCCGGTGTGCAGCGCATGGTCCGCTCGGACGTCGGCGCCGCCGGCGTGATGTTCACGATCGACACCGAATCGGGCTTCAAGGACGCCGTGTTCATCACGTCGAGCTACGGCCTGGGCGAAACCGTCGTGCAGGGCGCCGTGAACCCGGACGAGTTCTACGTGTTCAAGACGACGCTCGCACAGGACAAGTACCCGATCATCCGCCGCTCGATCGGCTCGAAGCTGATCAAGATGGAATTCACGCAGCCGGGCGAGCCGGGCCGCGTGAAGACGGTCGACGTGCCGCACGAACAGCGCAACCGCTACTCGATCACCGACGAAGACGTGATCGAGCTGGCGAAGTACGCGGTCATCATCGAGAAGCACTACCAGCGTCCGATGGACATCGAGTGGGGCAAGGACGGCCGCGACGGCAAGATCTTCATCCTGCAGGCACGCCCGGAAACGGTGAAGAGCCAGGCAACCGGCAAGGCCGAGCAGCGCTTCAAGCTGAAGGGCCAGTCGCAGGTGCTGGCAACGGGCCGTGCGATCGGCCAGAAGATCGGTGCGGGCCCCGTGCGCGTGATCCAGGATCCGTCGGAAATGGAACGCGTGCAACCGGGCGACGTGCTGGTGGCCGACATGACCGACCCGAACTGGGAGCCGGTGATGAAGCGTGCAGCCGCGATCGTCACGAACCGCGGCGGCCGGACCTGCCACGCGGCGATCATCGCGCGTGAGCTCGGCGTGCCGGCTGTCGTCGGCTGCGGCGATGCGACCGACATCCTGAAGGACGGCGCGCTCGTCACCGTGTCGTGCGCGGAAGGCGACGAAGGCAAGATCTACGACGGCCTGCTCGAGACGGAAGTCACGGAAGTGCAGCGCGGCGAACTGCCGGAAATCCCGGTCAAGATCATGATGAACGTCGGCAACCCGCAGCTCGCGTTCGACTTCTCGCAACTGCCGAACGGCGGTGTGGGTCTCGCGCGTCTCGAGTTCATCATCAACAACAACATCGGCGTTCACCCGAAGGCGATCCTCGAGTACCCGAACATCGACCAGGACCTGAAGAAGGCCGTCGAGAGCGTCGCGCGCGGTCACGCATCGCCGCGTCAGTTCTACGTCGACAAGCTGACGGAAGGTGTCGCGACGATCGCGGCGGCGTTCTATCCGAAGCCCGTGATCGTGCGTCTGTCCGACTTCAAGTCGAACGAGTACAAGAAGCTGATCGGCGGTTCGCGTTACGAGCCGGACGAGGAAAACCCGATGCTGGGTTTCCGCGGCGCGTCGCGTTACATCGCTGAAGACTTCGCGCAGGCGTTCGAGATGGAGTGCCGTGCACTGAAGCGCGTGCGCGACGAGATGGGCCTGACCAACGTCGAGATCATGGTGCCGTTCGTGCGTACGGTGAAGCAGGCGGAGCGCGTCGTCGGCCTGCTCGAGAAGTTCGGCCTGAAGCGTGGCGAAAACGGCCTGCGCCTCGTGATGATGTGCGAAGTCCCGACCAACGCGATCCTCGCCGAAGAGTTCCTGGAGCACTTCGACGGTTTCTCGATCGGTTCGAACGACCTCACGCAGCTCACGCTCGGCCTCGACCGCGACTCGGGCATGGAACTGCTGGCCGTCGACTTCGACGAACGCGACCCGGCCGTCAAGTTCCTGCTGAAGCGCGCGATCGACACCTGCCGCAAGATGGGCAAGTACGTCGGCATCTGCGGCCAGGGCCCGTCCGATCACCCGGACTTCGCGCAATGGCTGACGGACGAAGGCATCGTGTCGATCTCGCTGAACCCCGACACGATCATCGATACGTGGCAGGCGCTCGCCAACCGGAAGTAACGGTCGGTAACTTGCCACCAACGAAGGAGCGGCGCTGCTGCTCTTTCAATGAAGGCAAATTGCAAGGTTCATGCTATAAACACCCCGGTAGACACCGGGGTGTTTTTGTTTGTCGGTACGAACCGGGCCGCCCCAAGCGTGCCGACCGCTCTCTTGGGAGCCGCGAACAAATCGATCCGGAACAGCGCTTCAGCGCGTATTCTGGTTCTATGCCACGCAAGTGAACGCGGCGGATGTTTTTCTGGAGACCACAATGATGTCGGGGCATCTGTTCTGGTGGGTCGCGGTGGGCGTGCTGGTCGTGGCCGAGTTGCTGACGGGCACGTTCTATCTGCTGATGATCGCGCTCGGCTTTCTCGCGGGCGGGCTGCTGCAGCTGGCCGGTTTCGCGCCGCACGTGCAGTTCGGCGCAGCGGCCGTGGTCGCGATCGTCGCGATGATCGTGTTGCGGCGTTCGGGGCTCGGCCGCAAGCAGAAGCGCGACACGTCGACCAATCCCGACGTCAATCTCGATATCGGCGCGACCGTCACGGTCGACGCGTGGCGTGACGGCCGCGCGCGCGTGCAGTATCGCGGTGCCGACTGGGACGTCGAGCTCGAGAACGGCGAGCGCGACGATGCGCACGTGTATCAGGTGAGTGCCGTGCGCGGCAATTGTCTCGTGGTCGTAGCGAAACCCGCGGGCTGATCGTCCGCCGATACAACAAGGAGGGAATACTTCATGGATTCGCTGATCATCTGGGTGGTCCTGCTCGTCATCGCGATCGTGATCGTGTCGAAGACGGTGAAGATCGTGCCGCAGCAGCATGCATGGGTGCTCGAGCGCTTCGGGCGCTATCACGCGACGCTGTCGCCGGGTCTCAATATCGTGCTGCCGTTCGTCGATCGCATCGCGTACCGGCACGTGCTGAAGGAAATTCCGCTCGACGTACCGAGCCAGGTCTGTATCACGCGCGACAACACGCAGCTGCAGGTCGACGGCGTGCTGTACTTCCAGGTGACCGATCCGATGAAGGCGTCGTACGGATCGAGCAACTTCGTGCTCGCGATCACGCAGCTCGCGCAAACCACGTTGCGTTCGGTGGTCGGCAAGCTCGAACTCGACAAGACGTTCGAGGAGCGCGATTTCATCAACCACAACATCGTGTCGGCGCTCGATCAGGCCGCCGCGAACTGGGGGGTGAAGGTCCTGCGCTACGAGATCAAGGACCTGACGCCGCCGAAGGAAATCCTGCACGCGATGCAGGCGCAGATCACCGCGGAGCGTGAAAAGCGCGCGCTGATCGCCGCATCCGAAGGCCGCAAGCAGGAGCAGATCAACCTCGCGTCGGGTGCGCGCGAAGCGGCGATCCAGAAATCCGAAGGCGAGCGGCAGGCCGCGATCAACCAGGCACAGGGCGAAGCGGCCGCGATTCTGGCAGTGGCCGAAGCGAACGCGCAGGCGATCCAGAAGATCGCGAACGCGATGCAATCGCAGGGCGGGATGGACGCGGTGAACCTGAAGGTGGCCGAGCAGTATGTCAGCGCATTCTCGAATCTCGCGAAGCAGGGCAACACGCTGATCGTGCCGGCGAACCTGTCGGATCTCGGCACCGCGATCTCGTCGGCGCTGACGATCGTCAAGAGCGCGGGGGCGGCTTCGGGCGGGAAGGCCTGAGTCCGGATTTACGCGGCGCGCTGGTGGCCGCCGCGTGCGATCGGCGTGCGGCGAATCGTCGCGGAGCCGGGCGCGGATGATGCCCGTGCGGCGCCGTCGACGGCGCCTTTCTTCAGTCGATACGGGCGGTATGGCGTGCCGAGTGTCGCCCTTGTAGCCGGCGCGCCCGATTCACCTGGCCCAAAGCAACACGGCCCGCTTCGAGCGGGCCGTGTCGTTTGCGAAGCGCGTCGCGCGCGTCAGGTGCCGGCGCGCATGATGCGGGCCTTTTCGCGTTCCCAGTCGCGCTTCTTCTCGGTTTCGCGCTTGTCGTGCAGCTTCTTGCCCTTCGCGAGCGCGATGTCGCACTTCACGCGACCGCCCTTGTAGTGGAAGTTCAGCGGCACGAGCGTGTAGCCGCGCTGCTCGACCTTGCCGATCAGTTTCTTGATTTCCTCGCGGTGCAGCAGCAGCTTGCGCGTGCGAACCGGGTCGGGCGTGATGTGGGTCGAAGCCTCGGGCAGCGGGCTGATATGGGTGCCGATCAGGAAGATCTCGGCGTGCTTGATCACGACGTAACCTTCCCTGATCTGGCCGCGCCCGGCGCGCAGCGCCTTGACTTCCCAGCCCTCGAGCACGAGCCCCGCCTCGTAGCGTTCCTCGATGTGATAATCGAAGTGCGCTTTCCTGTTGTCGATGATGCTCATGAAAGGATCGGGCCAACTCGTTTAAAATCACGATTTTAGCAAAGCGGGGCGGGAATCGCCCGGCTTGCGTTCTCACCTTAAGCGATGCCGCGCGATTTATGGCAGATGTCCAGAAAACCGTATTGATCCGTCATTCGGCGGAACAGATGTTCGACCTCGTCACCGACGTGGCCGACTACCCCAATTTCCTGCCCTGGTGCGGCGGCGTCGAGATTCGCCGTCAGGACGAGAGCGGGATGGAAGCGCGCATCGACATCAACTTCAAGGGCATCAAGCAGCATTTCGCGACGCGCAACACGCAGCAGCGCCCGTCGCGGATCGACATGGAGTTCACGGACGGCCCGTTCAAGAAGTTCACGGGCGCGTGGCGCTTCACGGCGCTGCGTGCCGATGCGTGCAAGATCGAATTCGCGCTGCACTACGAATTCTCGAGCATCCTGCTCGAGAAGATCATCGGGCCCGTGTTCAGCCACATCGCGAACACGTTCGTCGATTCGTTCGTGAAGCGCGCCGACCAGCGCTACGGGAAGGGGTGACGCGATGCTGTCGATCGAAGTCTGTTACGCGCTGCCGGATCGCCAGACGCTGATTCCGCTGTCGCTGCCCGAAGGGGCGACCGTTCGTTCGGCGATCGACGCGAGCGGCGTGCTCGCGCTGCACCCGGAAATCGATCTCGCGAACGCGAAGACGGGCGTGTACGGCAAGCTTGCGCCGCTCGACGCGCCGCTCGCCGACCACGACCGTGTCGAAATCTACCGCCCGTTGATCGTCGATCCGAAGCTCGCGCGCCAGCGGCGCGTCGACAAGTCGCGCCGCGCCGGCTCCATCGAGGGCCGCAAGTGGATGCACAAGGACGCGCGCTGACGCGGGCCGGTTCGCGGCTTACACGCAGTTTCGTCTGATCAAACGCCGTGGCGCTCAGTGGGCCGCGGCGTTTGCATTTGCCGGCGCGCTTCCCGACGTATCGCCGCCGGCGGGCGTGTTGCCATGCTGCCGCACCGATCCGTAGACGCCTGCGAGCAGCAGCACCAGCGCGGCGATTTCGAGCGCATGCGGCATCCGCTGGTCATACACGAACGCGTAAAGCATCGCGAACACGGTTTCGAACACGATCAGCTGGCCCGACAGCGTGAGCGGCAGCCGCTTCGACGCGGCATTCCACAGCCCGTTGCCGAGCCACGACGCGCCGATCGCGAGCACGAGGTTCAGCAGCCAGAACAGCTGCCAGCGCGACGCCGGGACGGCTGCCTGCACCGTGCCGGCCGGCAGCGCGAGGATCGCGATCCAGACGAGTCCGCCGATCAGGCCCGTCACGACACCCCACAGCACCGACCACTCGTTGCCGCCGAAATGATGATGGCGCTGCAGATAGCGGGCGTTCGCGACCGCATACCAGGTCCAGCTCGCGAGCGCGCCGGCCGCGCAGGCAATCCCGGCGAGCTTCTGGCCGAGCGTCGTCGCATGCGCGGCCTCGGACGTGAACAGGTCGACGTTGATGCAGACGATGCCCGCGATCACCAGCGCGAGCGGGGCCGCGAGCCGCCGCAGCGGCACGGCGCCGTGGTCGCCGAGGCCCGCGAGCGTGACCGTGACGGGCAGCACGCCGACGATCAGGGAGCTGGGTGCGATGCCGATCAGGTGCACGGCGCCGGACAGCAGCATGTAGTACGCGACATTGCCGACGACGGCGAGCCTGACCAGCGCGACGAGATCCTCGCGGGTCAGCCGCGCGAGCAGAGAGCGGGCGGCCGGCAGCGCGGCTGCCAACGAGACGAGGCCGTACATCGCGTAGCGGCCGGCGCTCAGCAGCAGCGGCGAGAAGTCGGTCAGCAGCCGCGGAACGAGAAACACCATGCCCCACAGGGCACCTGCCAGGACACCATAGACCACACCGCGCTGCATCGACCGCTCCGAACACATGACTGACGAGCGCGCATCTTAGCGACGCCGTTGCGGCGTCGTCTTGTTCATTCCTGCACTCGGTGCCGGGCAGGGCGCAGGCGTGCTGCGCCCGGGAGCGATCGCGGCAAGCGGCGGATCATTCGTCGGCAGAATCGGGCGCGGCTCCCGCGTTGTTGCCCGACGTCCGCGCCCGCGCGGGCCGGCGCACGGTGCGCAACGTGCCGCTGTTGCCGCCGCCGCAGTAGAAGCGGTCGTGGCCGTCGGATTCGAGCCCCGATACGCCGACGCCGGCCGGCATGTCGACCTGCTCGAGCACGCGGCCCGTGCGCGGATCGATGTGCCGCAGGTCGGCCTGGTCGGATTCCCAGGTGCCGTGCCACAGCTCGCCGTCGACCCACGTCACGCCGGTGACGAAGCGGTTCGATTCGATCGTGCGCAGCACGGTGCCCGATTGCGGATCCACTTGATGAATCTTGCGTTCGCGGTACTGGCCGACCCACAGCGTGCCTTCGGCCCATGCCAGTCCCGAATCGCCGCCGCCGCCGGGGGCGGGAATCGTCGCGAGCACGCGGCCCGATTCGGGGTCGATCTTCTCGATGCGGTTCTCGACGATCTGGTACAGGTGGCGGCCGTCGAACGCCGAGCCCGCATGCGCGGCGACGTCGAGCGAGCGGACCGTCGTGCCGCGTTCCGGGTCGAGCGCATTGAGCTTGTCGCCGGACGCGTACCACACGTACTGCCCGTCGAACGTGACGCCGTGTACGCCGTCGACGCCCGGAAACGGGCCGTATTCGCGAAGGATCTCTGCACTGGAGCGTTTCATGTTCGTCACCTCGTCGTTCGGTGAGGTCATCCTAATCGCCCGGCAGCGGGGCAGGGAGTAACAAGGTCGTCGCGAAACCGGGCAGCGGCGGAGTCATCCAGCGACGCGCGCGGCCGCGGCCGAGCGCCTGGACCTTGTCCGCTTCGGCGAGCGCGTCGAGCGCGCGCTGCACGGTGCGCTGGCTTGCGCCGAGGGCCAGCGCGAGCGCGGAGCTCGACCACGCTTCGCCATCGGCGAGGAGCGCGAGCACGGCCGCGTGGCGATCGTCGACCGGGCGCGCCAGGACGACGGTCTCGCGTACGCCGAGCAGGTTCGGCACGATGTGGCGGAGCACGATCGACGCCGGCGACACGCCGATCGCGCGGGCCGCATCGACGAACTCGCGGTTGCGCAGCGACAGCGTCTGGCCGCGCACGACACGCGCCA
>NZ_JAAGPM010000101.1:0-28854 GCF_017104865.1 Burkholderia sp. Ac-20349 | reverse complement strand
AAAAAAAAAATGCTACCAATCGTTACGCGCTGGCCTTGTTGATCTTTAACCCGGCCGACACCTTCGCTTCGGCCAGCAGCTCGCCGTACGGATCGAAGGCCTTGAGCTGCGCGTACGGCTCGAACTCGTCCGGCACGATGTCGAGCGTCACCGACACATCCTGGTCGTCGTCGCCCTGAACCGTCACTTCCTTGTGCAGCATCGCGCGCCGCTGCTGCTCGTGCCGCATCAGCACCTCGGTCGCGGTCTTCACGAGCGTGCGGAACGCGTTCGCGTCCATCGGTTTCGGGTTCTTCTTGTCGCGGCCCATGGTCCACGGCCCGACGAGCGCGGGCTCGGACTCGCCGTCCTTGATCATCTCGACGGCCCAGCCGTCGTCGTCTTCGTTCTTGATGATGCGGGCCGTCCAGCCGTTGTCGCGCCAGAGGCCGTCTTCGTGGATGGAGGTGTCGTCGGATTGCAGGTCGGATTCGGTCATGGGGAAAGCGGGGAAGTACGGGCAGCCGGCGGATGGGCAGCCGGGAACAGGGCGGTGGCGCGCGGCCGGCATCGGCGCGTCGCTCGCCGCCGGTGGCCCGGCGCGGCATGCAAAGGGTGCAATTTTACCTGCTGGCCGGCCGAGTGGCCCGCACGGCCCGCCACGCTGGCCATCCGGCCGATGCCTGCCGATGCCGGTCGCCATGTGTCGGGCGCTCGAACCGGCGCAAATATCAAACTCGTATTACGTCCCGGACGGCCGATCCCGATACCGTCCGATATCCCGTCCGCGCGCAGCTTCATAGAATCGACGTTCAGGCTAAAAATAGCCTGAACGTCCTTTCAACGCCAAACCGGCCATGCGCGTTCGCGTCGCGTGGCTGGCGAACCACCTGGAACTGCGCATGAGGAAATTCAATGTTCGTATCGTCTTCGCGTACGACTGGCCGTTGACGCTGGCCGGCATCGAGCAGGTCGCCGGCAGCGGCGGTGCGATCGAGCTCGTTGCGGTCTACCGGAGTGTGGCCGAACTGGTCGCGTCGTTCGGCAGTGTCGACTGCGATGTCGTGCTGGTCGACTATGCGGTTCGCGGAGACGCGCAGATGGACGGCCTCGCGCTGTTCGACTGGCTGCGGCGCACGCGTCCGAACGTCGGGATCGTCGCGCTGGTCGCGAACGAGAATCCACTGATCTTCGGGTCGATCCTCGCGGCCGGCAGCGTGAGCATCGTCAGCAAGTTCGACGAGGTCGGCCATATCGTCACGGCCATTCATTCGAGCTACAGCGGCGGGCGTTACCTGTCGCCGCTCGTCAGGCGCGCGGTCGACGCATGCGGCGACCGCGGCGAGGCGCCCGCGAAGCTGACGGCGCGCGAGATCGAGGTCATTCGCCTGTATCTGTCGGGGGTGCCGATCAAGACGATCGCGCACCGTCTGAGCAAGGGCAAGCAGACGGTCAGTGCGCAGAAGATCAGTGCGATGAAGAAGCTCGGCGCGAACAACGACGTCGAGCTGATCCAGCGAGCGGCGGGGCTGGGGCTCGGTGGGGCGTCGGGCATGTCGAGGGACGCTTGCTGAACAGCGCGCGATCACATATTGAGTCGGAGTGCGAATAAATATCGTACTCATCCTATAGACAACGAAATTCTTGCCGGCGACTGTCTATGGTCCGTCGACGTACAAGGTGTCCGAGTCTATGACCCAAAAGGAACATGCCCAATGTCCGTATTTCCTTCATTCATCAATCAAGCTTTAAGTAATGGTGCAGCAACTCCATACGTTGCCGACCGATGTGCCCGGTGTGTTTGATCCGACGTACAAAGGAAACATGCAAATGATCTGCACGCATGCCGCGTTCATTTGCACCTACCTTTCTCCACTTGATGCGGTCATGGGTTCCCGAGCGCTCGCGCGCAACGACGGCCATTTTTGGCCGTTCGACTTTCGGCAAGTCGATACCCGTCATTTCATCGAGCAGCAAGGCCGATTGTCAGTCACCGTGAAATCCACGAAGCTACACATTTTCACGACGCCATGTCTTCCACTGACGACAAATACACCATCACACCGCTTCTGGCGCCTTGGGGCCGGTCGAATCCTGCCTTGGCAATTAACAACGCCGATAGCATTGCGGGGTATGTTGTCGATGGCGATTACTAAATTCGCAGTTGCCGCCGCGCTTGCGTTGACCTGCGTACACGCATTCGCCGCATGTGACGGCGCATCGAACATGCCCGCCCACTACATCGATATTGTGTTCGATACGGATTCGAGCGCAATTTCGCCGGCCGAGCTATCACGGTTGTCCGAATGGTCGATCGACCTGCACAAACGCTTTCCGATCATCGATACCGTGTGGTTGAACGGGTTGGCCGAACGGACCGAACATGACGCACAACAGCTTGCGACGCGACGAGCCGAAAGCGTGATGTCGGTCTTGGATCAATATTCGATCCACGGCGAGAATCGCGCCCTGGCCGGCAAGATCTTCAAGCCGGACAAGTTTGGTCAATCCGGGCGACGCGTCGAGGTCAACGTTAGTCCGGGGTGCCCGAATCACTGCTGCCCGAACCTGAACCCCGTACCGAAGACGCAGTGACCTAACACGGGACACGACGTGCAGACACGAGGACATCCCGATCGATGCCGATCGAGCTTGCGGGCCAGGCGCAGGAAAACCGGGCCCGCACGCTTTCAAGGCCTACGTCGGCAACGCAAACCGCGTCACAGCATCCCGCAGCGCCTCGGCCTGATCGCGCAACGAATGCGCGGCTGCCGCGGCTTCTTCGACGAGCGCCGCGTTCTGCTGCGTGACCTGGTCCATCTCGCCCACCGCGCGATTGACCTGCTCGATCCCGGCGCTCTGTTCGCGCGACGCATGGCTGATCTCGTCGAGGATCTCGTTCACGCGCCGCACCGACTGCACGATCTCGGCCATCGTCTCGCCCGCATTCGTGACGAGCGCCGCACCTTGCTCGACGGTCTCGTTCGACGACACGATCAGCGTCTTGATCTCCTTTGCGGCCGTCGCCGAGCGTTGCGCGAGCGAGCGCACCTCGGCCGCGACCACCGCGAAGCCGCGGCCCTGTTCGCCCGCCCGCGCGGCTTCGACGGCCGCATTCAGTGCGAGGATGTTGGTCTGGAACGCGATCCCGTCGATCACGCCGATGATGTCGCCGATCTTGTGCGAGCGGTCGGTGATCTCGTTCATCGTGCGCACGACGTCGTCGACCACCGCGCTGCCGCGCGTCGCCACCTGCGCGGCCTGGTCGGCGAGCGAGGCCGCCTGCGCCGCGCTGTCCGCGTTCTGCTTCACGTTCGCGGTCATCTGGTCCATGCTCGACGCGGTCTGCACCAGCGCGGCCGCCTGTTCCTCGGTGCGCTGCGACAGGTCGGTGTTGCCGGACGCGATCTCGCTCGCGCCGACGTTGATGTTCTCGGTGCCCATCCGCACGCGCGACACCATGTCGATCAGCCCGCCCTGCATCGTGTGCAGTGCATGCAGCAGGCTGCCGCGATCGTCTTGCTTCACGGTGACGCGCGCGGTCAGGTCACCCTGCGCGATGCGCTGCGCGGCGTCGAGCGCCACTTCCAGCTCGCCGCCGAGGTTCGCGCGCACGCTTTTCAGCACCAGCACCATCACGGCGGTCGCGATCCCGCCGAGCACGGTCGTCATCGCGAGCCAGCGGCCGATGCTCTCGAGCACGGCCGAGCGCACGTCGTTCATGTACATGCCGGTCACGAGATACCAGTCCCACGGCGCGAAGCGCTGCACGGCGCTGGTTTTCTCCTGCGGCTTGTCGGCGCCCGGCTTCGGCCACAGATATTCGACGAAGCCCTTGCCGCCTTCCACGTTGCCGGCTTTCACGATCTCGACGAACAGGTGCTTGCCGTTCGGATCGGTGAAATTCGACACGTCCTTGCCGTTGAGATCGGTCTTGATCGGATGCATCACGATCACGGGCTTCGAGTCGTTGACGGAAATGTAGCCGTCGGCGCCGTAGCGCATCGCGGCGATCGCCTCGAGCGCCTTCTGCTTGGCGTCGGCTTCCGGCAGCGCATTCTGCTGCGACAGCTTGTAGTAATGGTCGGCCACGCTCGTGGCCTGCGCGACCAGCGACGCGAGCTGGTCGCGGCGGTCCGTGATCATCGATGCGCGCGTCTGCCAGGCGCCGAGCCCCGCGATCACGAGCAGGCCGAGCCAGAGGATGACGATCATCGAGGCGAGTTTCTGATTCAGGGAAAGGTTGCGCATGGTGTGTGGTCGGTCGGTCTTGGAAGCTCGCCGAAACGGCGTGACGGGATAGATGTCTTGACGGCGCCCGACGCGGGTCGCCGTAGACGGGTTATCCCTAGGAACCGGTACCGGCGCCGATGCCTTCGACGCCGATACGGGTATCTATGCATATGCATAACGGGCGTCGCTATACTGTCGGGGCGATTGCATGCGCGCCGCGGGCCCGGCCCGGCGGCGCGGCGGCAAATGAAACCGAAAGGAGGCAACGATGCGAATTCTGGTGGTAGGGGCCGGCGCGGTCGGCGGATACTTCGGCGGCCGGCTGGCCGCTGCGGGGCGCGATGTGACGTTCCTGGTACGCGACGGCCGCGCGGCCGCACTGGCGCGTGACGGGCTGCTGATCCGCAGCCCGCGCGGCGACCTGACGCTCGCGAACGTGCAGACCGTGCGCGCGGGCGATGCGGAAGCCGGGGTCGCGCCGTTCGACCTCGTGCTGCTGAGCTGCAAGGCATACAGCCTCGACGACGCGATTCTCTCGTTCGCGCCGTTCGTCGGCCCGCAGACGCTGATCCTGCCGATGCTCAACGGGATGCGTCATCTCGACGTGCTGCGCGAGCGGTTCGGCGCCGCGCAGGTGCTCGGCGGGCTGTGCGTGATCGCGGCGACGCTCGATCGCGAGCAGCGCATCGTGCACCTCAACGACACGCATGGGGTCACCTTCGGCGAACTCGCGGGCGGTGAATCGCCGCGTGTGCGCGCGGTAGCCGACGTGCTCGGCGGCGCGGGTTTCGATGCGACGCTCAGCGACAACGTGGCCGCGCGGATGTGGGAAAAGTGGGTGTTCCTCGCGACCCTTGCCGCGAGCACGTCGCTGTTCCGCGGCTCGGTCGGCGACATTCTCGCCGCGCCGGACGGCCGCCACCTGCTCGAGACGATGCTCGCCGAATGCAGCGCGATTGCCGAGCACAACGGCCACCGGCCCGACCCGGCCGCCATCGAGCGGATGCAGCGGATGGTGCTGACGCCGTCGCCGCTGACCGCGTCGATGCTGCGCGACGTCGAGAACCATGCGCGTGTCGAAGCCGATCACGTGATCGGCGACCTGCTCGCGCGCCGCGACCCGCAGGCAGCCGATGCGCTGTCGCTGCTGCGGATCGCGTACAACCACCTGAAGGCATACGAAGTGCGTACGGCGCGCGAGCACGCGGCCGCGTAGGCACCGGAGCGGGCGGTCGCGCGGCCGCCCGGCGGCTAGACCGGATCCTTGCTCGGCGGTCCGTCCGGTTGTTGCGGGTTGTCGTGATGGCCGGGCGGCGACGACAGCGGGTCGTCTTCCGGGTCGCGGTTCGGGTCGGCCGGTGGCTCGGGCGTCGGGGTCGTGTGATCGGTCATGGAGAACTCGCGCAGTGCGTGACGGCGGTGGCGCGGCGGGGCGCCTCGTCTCCGTTATAGCCAATCGGGCATGCGTTTGCAGCGGGATTGTTGCGGCGGCGGTCTTTCGTCTGCGCAATCCGTGCATGGGCGGTTTTCGTGCAGGAATCTGCTGCGTCGGCGCGGGTCATGCGTTGCAGCGCGAACGCTGCGTGATCGCGGTCAGCGCAAATCCGCCGGCGTGTCGACGTCGCGCACGATGCCGGGATCGTCGACGTCGAGCAGCTTGACCGGTGCGCTGGCGAACAGCGCGCGGGCACCCGTGTCGCCGTCGAGGGCGGCGAGCGCATCGAAGTGGTGCGCGGCGAAACCGACCGGATGGCCGCGCACGCCGCGATGGGCGGGCGCGACGATCGACGCGCCGTCCGCGTCGAGCGCGCGCGTGACGGTTTCGTAGGTGGACGCCGCGATCCACGGCATGTCGCCGAGCGCGACGAGCCAGCCGTTCGACTCGGGCGTCGCGCGCACGCCGGCCGAGAGGCTCGCGCCCATCCCGCGCAGCGCATCGGGCGCGTAGACCACATGGCAGCCGGCTTCGTTCAGCAGCATCGCGAGTTTTTCGGCGCCGGGACGCACGACGGCGATTACGTCGGCCGTGACCGCCGCGAGATGGCGGGCGGCCGCGACCGCAACCGGCGTGCCGTCGGGAAGCGGCGCGAGCAGCTTGCTGTGCAGGCCGCTCGGGTCGAAGCGTTGACCGAGGCCGCCGGCGAGAAGGACGCCGGTGGCGAATGACGCGTAGGACATCGGCGCGGGGGAGAGTGAAGCAGGTGCTGCGATTGTGCGGGAGCGAGCAGGGATCGACAAGTGAGGATGTTACCGAGACGGGCGCGTTTCGTCGGAAAGAATGTCAGCGCGCGGCTTCGTCGAGCATGTCTTCCTCGACGGGACCGTAAATTGCGTGCGATTGATGGTGCATGACGGCCCAATAGCGGTCGCCGAACGACCAATGCCACCATTCCGACGGGTAATTCGTGAAGCCGGCGCCCGTCAGTGCGGCGATCAGCACCTGGCGATTGCGGGCGGCCACGCGGCTGATGAACGGGTTGTGCGTGTAGCACGCGCCGGATGATTCCTGGTCGGTGGCGTTCATGACGCAGCCCATGTCGAGCTCGATGCCTTCCGCCGAGATCAGCGTCAGGTCGACGGCTGCACCCGTCGGATGGGCGGCGACTTCCGGCGGGGCGACGTAGTGGCTCGTGAGTGCGATCAGCGTGTCTTCGTCCGGCAGCGGATTCAGCGTGCGGCGCAGGTGAGAGAGGTGCTTGGAGAAGTAGTCGCGCTGCAGGGCCAGCGGACGATAGCCTTCCTTGACGTACAGGCGCAGGCCGTCGGGTAGCGCGTGCGCAGCGGCAATCAGCCGGTCCGCCACGCCACGACGGACTTTCAGGAAATTCGGGCTTCTGCTCTTGATGTCGCGGCGGCCGAGATCGACGGCGATATGGTCATGGAAGCCTGCGAGATCGACAAATTCTTCGGGCGACTCCAGCAGAGCAATCGACCGGACAACGGGATCGGAGAGCGAAATCACGATAGTGGACGAAATGGCGCGATGACGGTTGTGGGCCACGAGCCGGCGGAGAGACAGGCCGGTGTGGTTTTTGTCAGACGAATCGCCAATATGCCAGAGTCCGGCGGAGGATGTGTTGCGGTTTTCGCTGCGGGCCGTGCGTGCCTATCTGGGCGTCTCGATGGACGTGTCTGCGTGGACGCCTTCGTTTCGGGTGTCGCGTTGCGGCGCTTCCCGGGCGCTTTCCTCGATTGGATCGACGGGATCGTCGTAGCGCAAGAGCGAGCCGCGCAATACGTCCAGCGGCTGGATGGCGTTCCGTTGGCTACGCATCCGCCCACTTCCGCAACAGGTTGTGATAAATCCCCGTCAACGCAATGACCATCGGGTCCTTCGCGCCTTTCTCGCCGGACAGCGCCTGAATCTGCGTATCGAGCTGGAACAGCAGCGTGCGGTCGCCGTCGTCGCGCACCATGCTCTGGATCCAGAAGAACGACGCGACGCGCTCGCCGCGCGTGACGGGCGTGACGTGATGCAGGCTCGATGCCGGATACAGCACGAGGTCGCCGGCCGGCAGCTTCGCGCGATGCGTGCCGTACGTATCCTCGACACACAGCTCGCCGCCGTCGTACGCATCGGGCTCTTCGAGAAACAGCGTCGCCGACAGATCGCTGCGCACGCGGAAATCCGTGCCGCGCAGCAGCCGGATCGCGTTGTCGACGTGCGTGCCGAACGTCTCGCCGCCTTCGTAGCGATTGAACAGCGGCGGAAACACCTTGAGCGGCAGCGCCGCGGAAAAGAACAGGGGATGGCGTGCGAGTGCGTCCTGGATCGCGTCGCCGACCGCGCGCGCGGCCGGTGAACCTTCCGGCAGTTGCCGGTTGCGTTTCGCGAGCGCCGACTGCGTGCCGGACGTCGCATTGCCGTCGACCCATTCGGCTGCATCGAGCAGCTCGCGACATTGCGCGACCTGCGCTTTCGTCAGTACGCCGGGGATATGAAGCATCATGATGCGGATTCCATGCAGTGCGGCTGCGGCTGCGGTGGCAACTGCATCGCCGCCGCACGAAACGCGTCGATCGGCGACGACGCGAGATACGCGTACATCTTCGCGACGAACGCGGGGGTAGCCGTGGCCGGTACGCGAGCGAGCCAGGCGAGCGCTTCGTCGATGCGCCCGCGCTCGGCGAGCAGCCGCGCAAGGTTGAACTGGCCGCGGAAGTCGCCGGCCACGGCGGCGCGGCGATAGTGGTCGAACGCGGCGTCGGGGTCGACCGGGACGACCCAGCCATCCTCGTAGAAGCCACCGATCAGGTTGATCGATTTCGCATGGCCGAGCGCGGCCGCGCGCTGGAACCAGTCGAGCGCGTCGGCGCGGTTCTCGTCGACGCCGTTGCCGAGCGCGAGCGCCGTCGCGTAGTTGTACATGCCCCAGTCGAGCCCCGCTTGCGCGGCGAGCCGGTACCAGTACACGGCGACCGGTGCGCACGCGGCCGTGCCCCAGCCGAACTCGTAGCAGCGGCCGAGCATGTTCATCGCCATCGCGTGGCCGGCCCGCGCCGCGTGGCGGAACCAGTTGAACGCGGCCGCCGGATCGCGCGCGACGCCATGCCCGTCGAGCAGGTACTGCCCGTAGACGGCCTGCGCATCGACGATGCCGTTGTCGGCCGCCGCCGCGACCCACGCGGCGGCACGCTCGGGCGGCCCGGCCAGGATGTCGGCGAACTCGCGCGGCGATACCGACGCGAGTGCCTTCAGCGACACGGCCTCCATCGATCAGTAGCGCGCGTTCAGCGTGACGAACGCCGAGCGGCCCGGTGCGATCGACGCGTAGTGCGCCGGATACGCCTGGTCGAAGTAGGTGCGGTTGAACAGGTTGTTCACGTTCAGCTGCAGGTCGAGCTTCTTGTTGATCCGGTACTGCGCCATCGCATCGAAGCGCCAGTACGACGGCACCGCGTGCTGGTTCGCGGTATCGCCGAACACCTGCGACATGTAGAACGCGCCGCCGCCGACGGTGAACTTCGGCGTCACGTCGTAGTTCGACCACATCGTGAAGCTGTGCTTCGGCGTGTTCGGGAACTGGTTGCCGTTGCTCGCCGTGTCCTTGCCGTTGTCGCGCAGTTCGCTCTTCATGTACGTATAGCCGCCGAACAGTTGCCACTGCTTCGTGATCTGGCCCGCGACGCCGAGTTCGAGCCCCTGCACGCGCTTGTTGCCGACCATCGCGTACTGGTTGTTCGGCAGCGTCACGCGTGCGTTCGTCGTGTCGATCTGGAACAGCGCGGCGGTCAGCGCGAGCTTGTCGTTCAGCACGTTCCACTTCGTGCCGAGCTCGATGCTGCGGTTCTTTTCCGGCGACAGCTGATCGGCGTTCGAGCCGACGCCGCCACGGCCCGGCGTGAGCGACTGCGATTCGCTGCCTTCGCCGAGCAGCATGCCGGCCGGCGTCGACGACGTCGCGTACGACGCATAGATGCTGCCGTTCTGCGCCGGCTTGAACACGAGGCCGGCCTGCCAGTTCACGAGCGTGTCGTCACGCGTGGTGGTCTTGCCGCCGTTGGCCTTGGTGTCGGTGAAGCGGGTCGAGTAGTCGTCGATGCGCACGCCGCCGTTGACCTGCCAGCGCGGCGTGATCTCGATCGTGTCGAAGCCGTAGATCGATTTCGTCACGGTGCGGGCACGCGAGTAGTCGTTGTTGCGCGTGATCGAGCCGGCCCACGGGTCGTTGGGATTCGGCGACCACAGGCTCGTGCAGTTGTAGCCCGACGCCGCGCCGATGCCGTTCTGGCAGATCTTGCCGTTCGCGGTGGCGACGTTGTACGTGTCGCGCTTGCCCCATTCGCGCGACAGCTCGATGCCGGTAGTGAAGCTGTGCTTGAACGGGCCGGTGCGGAATTCGCCGAACAGCTCGGTCTGGTTCGCGATGCTGTTGATCGCGCTGTTGCGGGTGTTCGCACGCCGCCAGACCTTGCCGTTGACCACGTTGCCCTGGCTGTCGTCGGGCTGCGTCCAGATGTAGTCCTGGGTGGACTCCGTGTAGCGCGTGGTGTTGCGGATCGTCAGCGACGACGTGATGTCGTGCTCGATCTTGAGCGTGCTGATGTCCGACGTGGTCTTGCGGAAATCGCGGTTGATCAGCCCGTAGAAGTTGTGGCGGTCGACGGGCGCCGGGCCGTCGGTGGCGACGCCCTTCGGGAGGTTGAAGCCGTAGTAGTACGGGATGCCGCCGTCGGGCAGGTCGTCGGTGGACAGGTGGTAGTAGCTCGCGACGACGCGCGTCGACGTGCCGAGGCCGAACGCGATCGACGGCGCGACGCCCCAGCGCTCGTTGTTCACGGCGTCGCGACCGGCGACGTCGTTGTTGTGGCTCATCAGGTTCAGGCGGAACGCGGCGTGATCGGCGAACTGCCAGTTGCCGTCGGCCGTGAAGCGGCGATAGCGGTCGGTGCCGAGGCCCGCGCTCGCGGCGGCGGTGGTGCCGAGGTGCGGGGCCTTCGTGATCAGGTTGATGCTGCCGCCCGCGCCGCCGCGACCGCCGTACGCGCCGTCGGAACCCTTGGTGATCTCGATGCGCTCGGTGTTGAAGATCTCGCGCGTCGTGGCGCCCGTGTCGCGCATGCCGTCGACGAACATGCTGCCCTGCGTGTCGTAGCCGCGGATGAACGGACGATCGCCGAGCGGGTTGCCGCCTTCGCCGGCGCCGAACGTGATGCCGGGCACGGTGCGCAGCGCTTCCGTCAGCGTCGACGCGCCGCTGTTCTGGATCAGTTCCTGCGGGATCACGGTGACGGATTTCGGCGTATCGACGAGCGGTGCGGTGAATTTCGCGGAAGCGGAGAAGTCGGCCTTGTAGCTGTGCTCGGCCTTGCCCTGGATCTCGATCGGCGCGAGATGGCCTTCGGTGCTCGCCGGGGCGGGCGGCGGCGTGCCGTCCGCCGCGAATGCCGGACTCGCGGCGAGCACGCTGCACAGGGTGGTGAATTTGCCGAGCTTCAGCTCGTCGGAACGTGACTTCATGGTGCGCTTCGACCTCGCGGTGTGGCCCCGGGGCGGTGCGCTGCGAAAATGTGCATGCCGTCGGGAATTATTACGATTTGTTTTCAGGCGGCATTCTATGTAATTTTTAGTTAAATGAGAAGCGTTCTTGTTCGCGTTTGTTGGGAAATTGTTAACGAATGTGGCGGGGTGGTTGTGAGCACGGGATCGCGTGGTCCGAGGGGGTGATGGGCCTCGGTTCGCGCCTGGGGAAGTGGGGGGGCGTTGATGAGAAAACCGGGATTGGTTTGCAGTCGCTTGGTGACTATTGAGATAAGGGGTGCCGCAACCGTGGCACATTGGCAGATCTTCAACGCACGCCAAGGGGGCGTCTCTGAATCCCGACAATCGATTCGTTGTGTTTCAACTCGGCGCCATTTCTGCGGCCATTCTGATGGCCTTCATGCTCTCCGTGCTGGCGCAGAATTCGTTTGCCGGACCCACCGTACCGGTGATTCAGTTCGCGACGATCGGTGCAATTGCCGCCGCACTCGGCAGCTTGTGGATGTTCAGGGGCATGCGCAAGCCACTGGAGAATCCATTGGTTCACGCGTTGGGAAGTCTCGCCGCCGGGGCTGGAATCGGATTTTGGTTGATCTGGAGCGCTCTTCAGGCCCTGCCGCGATTGACTGCTACGGCAACCCAGACTTACCGAGTTGAGTACACGCGTACCGATGGCTGGAAGAACTGCAGGTTCGGTGTGGCGTTTGATGCCCCGTTTCTTCGAGAGCGCGTGAAGATCTGCGGAGTGCGTTGGGGACTTTCGCCAGACGCCCCCCGTGGCGTGTTGAACGTCGTGGCGCAGACCGGGCCATATGGGATGTACCTGCAGTCGGTTACCGATGCGAGCATGGAGGTCGATCCGGGCGGACGACCGATCCGCCGATGCTCGGCGAATCAAGGGTCGTCCTGTTGAGGGGATGAGTGGCGGCGTCCGAATCGCGCCACCACCTCGACGTCAATCCACCCCGTGAAACACCGCGTCCTCCGGCCCGAGATAGGCCGGCGGGCGCCACGTCGCGTCGCGCATCGAATGCTGGACGAGGTTCTCCACACCGAGCAGTACCGCGAAGATCGCCATCCGCACCGGAATGCCGTTGTCGGTCTGGCGGAAGATCGCGAGGCGCGGGTCGCGGTTCAGGTCGACCGACAGGTCGTTCGCGCCGGGCCGGCTGTCACGCGGCAGCGGGTGCATGATCAGCGTGTCGGGTTTGCATACCGAGTCGACGAGCGCCTGGTTGATCTGGAAATCCGGCGTGTAGCCTTCGAACGACTCGTCGGTGAAGCGCTCCTTCTGGATCCGCGTCGCGTAGACGACGTCCGCGCCGCGCAGCCCGGCTGCGAGGTCGGTCGTCTGCTCGATCACATGGCCGTTCGTCGCGATCTGGTCGACGATGTAAGCCGGCATCTCGAGCGTCGGCGGCGACACGAGTGTGAACTTCAGCCCGCGGTACAGTGCGAGCAGCTTGACGAGCGAGTGCACGGTGCGGCCGTACTTGAGGTCGCCGACCAGCGCGATGTGCGCGCCGTCGACGATCTTGCCGAGCCGCGAGAACTCGCGCTGGATCGTATAGAGATCGAGCAGCGCCTGGCTCGGGTGCTCGCCGGGGCCGTCGCCGCCGTTGATCACGGGCAGGTTGGTCGCGCGCGCGAACTCGGCCACCGAGCCTTTCTCCGGATGGCGGATCACGAGCGCATCGACGTAGCCGGCCATCACGCGGCTCGTGTCGTAGATCGATTCGCCCTTGGCCATCGACGAGAACGTGAAGCCTGTCGTGTCGCACACCGAACCGCCGAGCCGGCAGAAGGCGGCGCCGAACGACACGCGCGTACGCGTGCTGGCCTCGAAGAACAGGTTGCCGAGCACCGCGCCCTCCAGCACGCGCGAGATCTTGTGGCGGCGCGCGATCGGCTGCATCACGTCGGCCACGCGGAACAGCGCCTCGACCGAATCCCGCGAGAACTGGTCGACCGAGATCAATTGCGGTTTGCCTTCGAACAGGAACTGCTTCGAGAGCCCCTGCTTGTCTACGCTTTGCGTATAGTCTCCGCCATCCGGTGCCGAGCGCTCGACGATTTCCGACACGAAGCGCTCGACGATCTCGGGCATCCCGCGCGATTCCTGCGAATCGTCGGGCAACAGCCAGGTGTCCAGCGCGCGCCGGCTGACACCGATACGATTGGCGAACGCTTCGCGGGTCATGTTGAGGCGGCGCATCGCGTCGCGAAGGAAGGCTTGCTGGGGAACGGTCATCGGCGGCTCCTGACGGAAAATATACGCGGTGCGTATATTAGTTCGTGGCGCGTTGAAGTCAAGGAAAATCTGCGCGACCCGGCTGGGTGGCCCGTGGGGCCGGCGGCGGGTTCGTACTGGCGCGCGGCGGCCGTCTCCGTATAATCAGGTCAGGCCCCGTGCCCGGCATCTGGCCGGGTGCCACGCCGCACATGATTCGCCCGTCGGGCTTGATGATTCGAAGGAGAATGGGAATGACGCGTACGATTGCTGCAATGCTGCTGGTGGTGACCGCCGCGCTTGCCGGTTGCAACACGGTGGCCGGCATGGGGCAGGACATTTCGAAGGGCGGCCAGGCGATCAGCGATACGGCTGAAAAGGCCAAGTAAGCCGACTGGTTCAGGAATACAGAAAGCGCCGGGCCGTCCCGCAATCGCGGGGCGGCCCGGCGCTTTTTTTGCGTCTGATGTCCGATGCCAGTGGCGTCAGGCGTGCTCGACGAACGCGTAGCGGCCTTCGACCTTGCGCGGCGTGAACCCGCCGTAGTCGGGGAACATCCGGTTGCGGACGAACCAGACATAGCCCACCAGCAGGACCGTGACCACGAGGCTCGGCAGCGCGGTCGACGGACTGCGTCCGAGCTCGGCGATGGTCTTCGGCACCTGCACCAGCGACAACAGGATGAACGCGTGATAGGCGCCGACGCGATGCGTCGCGAAGCCCCAGATGAACAGCAGCGACAGCAGTACGTTCAGCGCGAGCAACAGCATGACGAGGCCATTGCCGAGCGCGCCCGAGACGCCGAGGTCGCCGCCGGATTGGGCGACGCCATAAGCGAACGTCAGGCCGTTCGCGAGCTGGACGACAGCGAGTGCGACCAGGATCCGGACGTGCACCTTGTTCTTGCGGCAGCGTTCGGGATCGGGGCGCGATGCAATCAGGCCGGCGAGCACTCGATCGTCGAGCCCTTGTCCGGACAGATCGGCCAGGACGTCGGCCTTCCTCGTTCCAGCGGACATCAGCACCGCGATTCTTGTTTTGGCTTCCTTCCTGTTCATTGCGCGGCGGCGTGTCGGTCGATGGTCGTCAAAGGTCCCGGTCACGCGAATATTGCATCTCGCCGGGTGCCACGCAACGGTTTTGCGGCGCGCGGACACATTCCTACAATCGCCTGCGGCGGCGCGGGAACTCGGCGGAGCGGCAGGGCCGAACGATCTCCCATGTTGAGATGACGCGACGAACGCCGATCAGTCGGTCGCGGTTGGCGCGGGGCGGGCTGGCCGTACCGGCTTCGGCTGCCGCGCATCGCGTGCCTGAGCGGGCGGTTCGCGCCGCCGCGTTGCGCCGACGACCATACCCGCGACGACGAGCGCGATGCCCGCGACCCGCGTGCCGTTGAGCGTTTCGCCGAACAGCGCGACTGCGAACAGCACGGCGGAGACCGGCGCGACCGCCGTGAACAGCGCGGCCTCGGTGCCGCTCGTGCGCGCCGAACCCGCATACCAGCACAGGTAGCCGAGCACGGTCGGCACCAATGCGTAGTAGGCGATCGCCGATACGGCGCCGACGGTCCAGCCGGTTGCTACCGCGTGCCATTCGAACGCGGCCGGCACGAGTGCGAGCACGAAGCCGAGGCCCGACATCGCGGTGGACAGCGCCAGCGGCGGCAAGGGTGCGGCAAGCCGCCGGTTGAGCAGGATGAAGACGGCTTCGCACGCGACGGCGGCCAGCACCAGCGCATCGCCGGCAAGCGTGCGGAGCGATGGCAGCGCCTGACCGGGTGCGAACGTGACGAACAGCACGCCGGCCGTTGCGAGCGCTGCGGCCAGCCAGTCGCGCGGCGTCTGCCGCTCGCGCAGGACGATGGCCGCGATCAGCGTCGACATCGCGGGCAGCGTGCCGAGCATCACGCCCGCATCGAGCGGCGACGACAGCTTCGTGCCGCAGATCAGCAGCACCGTGTAACCGACGCCGCCCGCCGCCGCCTGGATGACGAGCAGCACGGCGTCGCGCGTGGAGATGCGTGGCCAGCGCATGCGCTGCGCGCGCATCAGCGCGAACAGCAGCGGGGTCGCGATCAGGAAGCGCAGCGCCGTGGCCGCGAACGGCGGCAGGCCGCCTGCCGCGAGACGGCTCGCGATGACGGTGCTGCCGACGCCCGCCATCGCGGCGGCGAGATAGAGATAGCCAATCAGTCGTGTCTTCATGCGCCGCATCGTCGCGCACGGCGGCAGCGTGCGTCTTGAACGAAATTGCAGCGCACGCGGGCGGGTCGAATACGGCGCAGGGGATTTGGCACGCGTGTGCCACGGGCATCGGCTGCCGCTGCTGCGGTCATGTGTCACTGCGGTCGCCGGGGCAGTGCCTTCGGCGGCGGTTTGCTCGGTGGCCCCGCGCGGGAGGACGGCGGCGTCAAACGGCCTGCGTGAACCGGCCGGGCGTGATCCCGAACTGGCGCGCGAATGCACGCGTCAGGTGGCTCTGATCGGCAAAGCCGGCTTCGGCCGCGGCATCGGCGATCGGCAGGCCGCTGGCGAGCAGCGCGCGCGCCAGCCGTGCGCGCGACTGGATCAGGTACGCGTGCGGTGTGATGCCGAGTTCGCGGGCAAACCCGCGCAGCAGCTGGAAGCGGCTGACGCCGCTCAGGTCGGCCAGTTCGGCGAGCGAGACGGGGGCGGCCGGCGCCGCGTCGAGCCGCTCCCGGGCGATGCGGATCGCCGGTGCGACGCCCGCCGCCGGCAGCGTGCGGTTCGCGTGCCGGGCGAGCAGCCCGGCGACGAGCATCACGAGTGCCTCGTCACGGGCGAGGGGCTGGGATGCCCCCGCGACGATGCGTGCATGCAGCCGGCCGACGGCGGCCGTGAGCCGTGCGTCGCGCACCGCCGGGTGCGCCAGTTCGACGCCGCCGAGACCTTCTTCGGCCGCGACGCCCGCAACCAGCGCGGGCGCGAGGTAGAGCATCCGCCAGCGCCGGCCCGTGCCGGTCTCGATCGGCGAGCCGTCGTGCATCTCGCCCGGGTTGACCATGATCGCGTCGCCGGCCAGGGCGTCGACCTGCCCGCGGCCGCTCCACGACCGGTGTGCGCCGCTGACAATCACGCCGACCCCGAATTCGTCGTGTGCGTGGCGCGGAAACGCGCGATCGGATTCGAGGCTGATCGCCTCGATGCCTTCGCCGGTCCGTCGGTAATGGGTGACGCGGTGCATGTGCGCTCCTCGCGCCGGTCGCGGCGCGGATTTCGTGCACTTTAGCGCGTTCCGGCGCCGCGCGCCCTTCATCCTTTTGGCCGATACCGCGCGGCGCACGCAGCCCGCACCATGTGGATATGAGCAGCGTACACGGCCCGCCGGGCCTGAAGCTGCGCGGGAGACGGCAGGTGGAACGACAGGATCCGGTATTCATTCAGGTTGGCGCGCTCGCGGACGGCTTCGCGCCCGAAGCGAACATCCTCGCATCCGTCGATGCGCTCGCGGGGCGGACGCTCACGCTCGGCGACGCATCGGGCGTGTGGCGCGTCTATACGTTCGAGCCCGGCGGCGCGCTGCAGTGGCGCGATGCGGCGACCGGCGCGAGCGGCCGCGAGCCGTGCCGCGTGACGCGGCTGCGCGACGCGCTGTACTTCGTCGACTACCTCGATTCGGCCGCCCGTGCGACTTCGGTCAGTCTCGTGATCGATCTCGACAACGGCGTATGGACGTCGGTGGTCGGCACGCTGCCGACCGAAGCCGACACGCGCATCGACGCGTTCACGCGGGTTGCGCGCGGGCTGCCGCTGACGGCCGTCGAGGCCGGGTTCCGGCACGGTACGCTCGGCGGCCACACGCCGCCGGGGCCGTTGCACGGGCCCACGCGCGCGCTGATCGGCAAGCGTACGATGTACCGCTACAGCCCGACCGAATGCTACGAGCACATCTACCTGAACGAGAACTTCTACGCGTGGCAGTGCCTGCTGGGTGTCGAACGCGGGCTGGCCGATGTCGACCGCTGCCATTACTTCAGGATTGCAGACGAGCTGTATCTGTTCGTGTGGCGTGAAAAGGTGGTGCCGACGCTCGGTGTCGTGCTGATCGACCTCGCGCAGCGCAAGACCGACGGCAAGATCTTCGGCTACCAGGGAGGCGATTTCGGCACGCTGTCGAACTTCCCGATCGGCGCGCATGCGCAGGTGCTGAACGACACCGTGCACCCGCTCGACGGCGAGGCGCCGCGATGAGTGCCGCGCCGGGCAGCGGCCGCCTGCGGGCGGATTTCAGCGGGCGTGTCGTGCTCGTCACGGGCGCCGCGCAGGGGATCGGCGCAGCGATCGCGCGCCGTTTCGCGGAATCCGATGCGTTCGTCGCACTGGCCGACCTGAACGGCGAGGCCGCCGCCGCACAGGCCGACGCGCTCGCGAGCACGGGCGGCGAGGCGCGTGCCTATCGGGTGGATGCCGCCAGCCGCGACGAACTGGGCGCGCTGGTCGCGGCGGTCGAGCGTGACGGCGGCCGGCTCGACGTTGTCGTCCACAATGCCGCGTATTTTCCGCTGACGCCGTTCACGCAGATCGACGAGCCGACACTCGACCGGACGCTGTCGGTCAACCTGTCGGCGCTGTTCTGGCTCGCGCAGGCCGCGTTGCCGGCATTCGAGCGCGCGGGAGCGGGGCGGCTGCTCGTCACGTCGTCGGTGACGGGGCCGCGCGTCGTGTATCCGGGGCTCGCGCATTACGCGGCGTCGAAGGCCGGCGTGAACGGCTTCATTCGCGCGGCGGCGCTGGAACTCGCGCGTCGCAACGTGACGGTGAACGGCGTCGAGCCGGGCATGATCCGTACGCCGGCGGCCGGCAATCTCGGCGACGCGTCGGTCGCCGCGCAGATCGCGCGCGACATTCCGCTCGCACGGATGGGCGAGCCGGAAGACATCGCGAACGCGATGCTGTTTCTCGCATCGGCCGATGCCGCGTACATCACGGGGCAGACGATCGTCGTCGACGGCGGTGCGACCTTGCCGGAGAGCGGAGTGGTGCTGGGCGGCGAATGACGGTTGACCGCGTTACGCCCCGGTGGAGCGGGGGCGGCGGCCTGCTGTGCGTTTGCGCAGCAGGCTCTCCATGTTTCCCGCAGGTGGTTGCCGGGCGGCTTCTCCGTAATGCTGCATGCGGCGGCCGTTTAAGCGCGGCTTCGCGCCCCTTCGTTCCGTGCAATGCGGGACGTGCCGCCGACGTCTTGGCCGATGACGGCCAGTGACAACAGTCGACAAGCGATTAGCCGCTAGCACCCAGCACCACGCACCACTTGCCGCGCCCAATCCCGACTCGCTTGCATCGCGATCCGCGACGCCTGGCCCGCGTCCGAAACCCGGGCCGTCATACCGAGTGAATCGATCGCCAGGGTCCTTCCTGTCTGTCTGCCGGCCACTGGACGCCAATCTTACCGACCAGCCGTCCCGTCTCGCCGTCCCCCCCCATTGCCCGACAAAAAATCGCTGATTGGTGGCGAATCTGCCCGTGCCGGAACGAATCGCGCGGTAACGCCACCGGTTTCCACCTGCTCCGAGACGAATCATAGGATTCTTCCGACAACGTATTCGCACGAGCAACGCGATCATTTTGGAAAATGAAGAACTGGTTATTGGCTGAGCGATAAACCTGTCTTCATTCCGGATTATTTTTTCGGTTCTAGGAATATTCCGATTGTGTGCCGGGAATTTTTTCTGGATCATTACTGTGTGTAAAGAAAACGAAAAGCAATCCGAGGCCACCAACATGCATTTCATCGAATAAATCGAGTCCGCGAGCGGGGAAACGAATCGCGGATTAACGACAGCACAAGACATCATAAAGGGAAGGGCTCTGGCAGGCGCTGCGCGCGATGCCGGGCGGGCTTTGTCGTCCCTGAAAAATGCGAATGGAGCGATGTGCCGATATCGATCGGTATCGTTCCACTTCGCTGTCTCGTGTCGCCGGGATAATCCCTTTTCAATCGTTTGCACCGGCCCGAATGGCCGGAATTCCAATGGGTTAATCAATTGCGCGGCAATGGCGGGTAATTGCGCCGTAATTGTGCGTGTGCCGGAGGCCAGCATGGTCAAAGCGATTCGGAAGACGGTCTGGCTCGGGTTGATGCTGGTTCCGTTCGCCGGCATTCAGGCCGGGCAGGTCAACGGCACGGTGAACGTCAGCCTGCAGGTGCGCAGCGGTTGTCAGGTCGGCGGCGGGCCGATCGGCGCGGATTTCGGCGCGCTCGACTTCGGCACGCGCGGGCCCACGTGGGCCGAGCCCCTGACCACCGACACGCGCCCGTCCGGCGGCGGCCCGCTGCACGTCGTGTGCAGCCCCGATATCGGCGGTTTCCTGGTGTCGGTCGACGAGGGCCGGCACGGCCTGCAATCGACCCGCTATCTGGTGCGGCGCGATGCGGCGGGCCGGAGCGTCGCGCGCGTGCCCTACAACATCTATCGCGATCCGGCGCGCAGCGTCGCGTACGTCCCGCAGATACCCCAATCGTTTCGTGTCGACGAGCGGCGCGATGCCGTCGCGCTGCCGCTGTTCGGCGTCGTCGGCACACAGATGCAGTTCGTCCCGGCCGGGACTTATGAAGATTTGCTCGGGATCACCGTCAACTGGTGAGCCCGGGCGGATGCGTAGCAACTTCACCTCTCATTCGTCAAAGGAACACGCGTGAAAACTCAATGGAACACCCTGGCAGCGGTCGCTCTGGCGTCGGCATGCATGACCGCCGGCGCGCAAACGAGCCCGATTACCGGCTCCGTCAATTCGAAGCTCGTGCTGACGACCGGCTGCGCGATCGATGCCGGCTCGGGCTCGACCGGCAACTCGACCAACCTCGGCACGCTCGACTTCGGCACGCAGCCGTCGGGCTTTACCGGGGCACTGACGGCCCAAGCCGCGGGCGGCGGCAGCGCCGGCGCGACGCAGGTGACCTGTTCGCCGGACGTGACCGCGCTGCAGGTGACGATCGACGGCGGCCAGAACCTCGGCAAGGGCGTGGCGGTCGGCGCCGGCACGCGCGCGCTCGCGAGCGGCTCGAGCTACGTGCCTTACGAGGTGTATGCGGATTCCGCGCGCTCGGTCCAGTACGTCGCGGGCACCGTGCAGTCCGTCCCGGTGCCGGCGCCGGGTTCGGCGTTCAACCTGCCGATCTACGGCGCGATCAACAAGACGAGCCGCGGCGCACTATCTGCCGGCACCTACACGGACACGCTCAACGTCACGCTCGGCTGGTAAGCGCGCGGCCGGCGCCGCCACGTGGCGGCCCGTCGGCTGCGCTGCCGCGAACCCCTTCGACTCACTTGCCATCATGCGGATAGCTGAACCTCTGGTCTTCCTGATGGGCGCGCTTGCGTGCCCGATCGCCGGCCTCGCGGATACGGCGGTGCCGACCACCCGAACCTTCGCGGTCAGCGCGCAGATCGTGTCCGGCTGCGGCGTGGCCGGCGGCGGGTCGGGCACGGGGCTCGATTTCGGCACGCTCGATTTCGGCGCGTATCCCGCGGTCGCGACCGGGCAGGCCGTCGCGACGTCGGGCGGCAGCGCGCTGCAAATCGAGTGCTCGCCCGGCACGACGCTGAAGATGTCGGTAGACGGCGGCATGCATCCGACGGGCGGCAACACGCAGCGCAACCTCGCGAGCGCGGGCAATGCGCTGATCGCCTACCGGCTCTATGCGGACGCGAGCCGCACGACCGTGCTGGCGGTCGGGCAATCGGTGTCGATCCCGGCGTCCGGTGTCGTCAGCCTGCCGATCTACGGCGCACTGACGCTGCCGGGTGGTGCGACGCCGCCCGGCACCTATACCGACACCGCCCAGGTCACGCTGAGTTATTGATTCAATCAGGATTCCGACATGAATGATGCCGTTTCAGGACTTCGTCGCGGAGGCGCGCGGCGCAGGCGCACGAGGGTGCGCGCGGCCGTGGCGCTGGCCATGGCGGTCGCGGCCGGCGCGGCCCGCGCGGCTGCGTCCGTGATGATCTGGCCGATCGATCCCGTCATCGAGAGCGACCAGCGCGCAGCGGCGCTGTGGCTCGAGAACCGCGACATGAAGCCCGTCACGCTGCAGGTGCGCGTGCTCGGCTGGCGCGAGGCGGGCGGCGAGGACCTGTATGCGGAAGATCAGACGCGCGTCGCGGGCAGTCCGCCGATGACGACCGTGCCGCCGGGCAAGCGGCAACTGATTCGCCTGACGCGCTTGACCGACGTCGCGCCCGGCGCCGAGGACGCGTACCGCGTGTTGATCGACGAGATTCCGCAACCGGACGACGACACGGCACAAGCCGGCGGCCAGGCGTCGCTCGGCGTGAAGTTCCAGATGCACTACTCGATCCCGCTGTTCGTGTATGGGGCAGGGCTGCGCGCGAAGGCGCCTGCGGAGCCGTCGTCCGGCCAGGCTGGCGTCGGGCAGCCGCGGCTCGGCTGGCGCATCGAGCACGAGGGCGGCAAGCGCTGGCTCGCGATCGAGAACCGCGGCCCCGTGCACGCCCGGCTGACGCAGGTTGCGCTCGTCGCACAGGGCGAACGCAGCGACGTGGCGCGCGGGCTGCTCGGCTATGTGCTGCCCGGCGCGCGGATGCGCTGGGTGCTGCCGGACGCCGTGCGGGAGACGCCACAAGCGCGACTGGTCGCGACGGTCAATGGAGAGCACGACGTGGCCATCGAGCCGGAGCCCGCCGACATGAAGCGCTGACGCTTCGCATGCGCGCAGCGACGCGAGGTCGTCGCAGGGGATCGAGCAGGAACGGACGGGATATCACGGCAAACGGGGGCAGTCTTGGAGCGGTTCAATCGACAGGGACGCAGGCGGCCTCGCCTGCGCGGCGCCGCGTGGGCGATCGGCATCGCCGTTTCGGTGACCGGTGCGGCACGTGCGGACGACGCAATGAAACTCGCCGACAACTTCGGGCGCGTGTTGCCGTCCTCCGACCCGGCGCTGCGCAGCGGCACGCTGTATCTCGAACTCGTGGTCAACGCGCTGCCCACCGGGCAGGTCGTGCCGGTTCGCTATCAGGACGGCGCGTACTACGTGCGCGCCGGCGATCTCGCGAAGGTGTCGGTGCGAACCGACGCCGAGCCTGACCGGATGGTCGATCTCGCGAAGCTCGCTCAAGTCGAGGTCGAATACGAAAGCACGTCGCAGCAGCTCAGGCTCACGGTGCCGCCCGACTGGCTGCCGGCCCAGACGATCGGCACGCGGCGGCTGTACGACCGCACGCCCGCGGCGGCGGATTTCGGGCTGCTGTTCAACTACGACGTCTATACGAGCTCGCCGACGCTCGGCCGTAGCCAGACGTCCGCGTGGACCGAGCAGCGGCTGTTCGACCGCTGGGGCACGCTCGCGAACACGGGCGTCTATCGACGCACCTACGGTATCGGCGGCGCGCCCGGCGACAACCGTTACATGCGTTACGACACGATCTGGCGCTATGCCGACCAGGACCGGATGCTGAGCTTCACGGCCGGCGACCTCGTCACGGGGGCGCTGTCGTGGACGAGCGCGGTGCGGCTGGGCGGCGTGTCGGTTGCGCGGGATTTTCGTGTCCGGCCGGACATCGTTACCTACCCGCTGCCGCAGTTCGCGGGGCAGGCGGCGGTGCCGACCGCGGTCGACCTGTTCATCAATGGCAGCAAGGCGACGTCGGGGCAGGTCAACCCGGGCCCGTTCGCACTGAACGACGTGCCGTTCATCAACGGCGCGGGCGAGGCGACCGTCGTGACGACCGACGCGCTCGGCCGCCAGGTCGCGACCACGGTGCCGTTCTACGTCGCGAACACGTTGCTGCAGAAAGGGCTGTCCGACTATTCGCTGTCGGTCGGCGCAATGCGTCGCGACTACGGCATCCGCTCGTTCTCGTACGGCAAGTTCGCGATGTCCGGCACTGCGCGCTACGGGCTCACGGACTACCTGACGCTCGAAGGGCATGCGGAGACCGGCGAACGGCTCGCGCTCGGCGGGCTCGGCTTCGACGTCGCGGCCGGCCGCATGGGGGTGTTCAACTTCGCGGCGACGCAAAGCAGCCTCGCCGGCACGTCGGGTCAGCAATACGCATTCGGCTACAGCTACACGTCGCGCCGGTTCAGCGTCGCGTTGCAGCGCATCCAGCGCACCGACGGGTTTCGCGACCTGTCCGTGTACGACCAGGCGTCCGGCGTGACCTACCGGCTCGTGCGCAGCAGCACGCAGGCGACCGGCGCGCTGAATCTCGGCATGATCGGCGGCACGCTCGGGGCCGGCTATTTCGACGTACACGGCGGCGACGGATCGCATACGCGGATCGCGAACGTGTCGTACACGCGGCCGCTGTTCGGGCGCGCGACGCTCTACGCGTCGCTGAACAAGACCATCGGCAATCACGGCGTCGCCGCCCAGATGCAGCTGATCGTGCCGTTCGGTGGTGGCGGCACGGTGACGGCCGGCACCGCGCGCGACGAGCGCGACAACTGGACCGAGCGCGTGCAGTACAGCCGCTCGGTGCCGAGCGATGGCGGGCTGGGCTGGAACCTCGCGTATGCCGGCGGCGGTTCGCGTTACCAGCAGGCCGACCTGACGTGGCGCAATCGCTACTTCCAGGTGCAGGGCGGCGCATACGGCGGCGGCGCCGGCCAGGGCTACACGCGCTGGGCCGACGTGCAGGGCTCGTTCGTCGTGATGGGCGGCGCGGTGCTCGCGGCCGACCGCGTCGACGATGCGTTCGTGCTGATCGACACGCAGGGGCAGCCGGGCGTGCCCGTGCGCTACGAGAACCAGGTGGTCGGCAAGACCGACGGTGGCGGCCACTTGCTCGTGCCGTGGGCGCCTGCGTATTACGCGGCCAAGTACGAGATCGATCCGCTCGGCCTGCCGAGCAACGTGCGCGTCCCGACGGTCGAGCGGCGTGTTGCGGTGCGCCAGCGGGCGGGCGCGATCGTGCGGTTTCCGGTCGAGCGCATCGTGTCCGCCAGCATCACGCTCGTCGACGCGCAGGGTCGGCAGCTGCCGGTCGGCGCGCGCGCGACGCATCGCGAATCGGGGCAGACGGCGCTCGTCGGCTGGGGCGGCGAGACGTATTTCGAAGGACTGTCGGACATCAATCACGTGGACGTTGCGTTGCCGGGCGGCCGGACTTGCGAAGTGACGTTCCCGTCCGACGCCGGCGCGGACCGGATGCAGCGCATCGGGCCGCTGCGCTGCGGCAACTAGACGGAAGGGAAGGGAGGGGACGGATGAAACAGTTCGGCTGGATCTTGAAATGGGCGCTGACGGCCGCGATGGCGGCCGTGCTCGCGCCGTCGGCCGCGTATGCCGGATGCGCGGTGACACCGGCGAACGGTGCGTCGTTCGGCACGGTCACGTCGTTCGCGGCGCTAAACCAGGCGCAGTCGACCTCGACGACGAACAGCGGATTGACCTGCTCGGGCGCTCTGTTGTCGCTGCTGCAGGTCGGCGACCAGATCGACGCCACCATCACGTCGGCCAACGGCGGCCAGTTGACCGGCCCGACCGGCGATGCGATTCCGTACACGATCTTCGCGGATTCGGCTTATTCGGTCGTGCTGAACAGGGGGCAGCAATACAACTGGTTCAGCGGCGCGCTGCTCAACCTGCTCGGGATTTTCGGCGGGCCGGCCGCCTCGCTGCCGCTCTATTTCCGCACGAGCACCAACAGCAACGTCGCGGCGGGCGTCTATACCGACACGCTGACGATCAACTGGACCTGGAACTATTGCGCGGGGATCGGGATTCTCGGGATCTGCCTCGGCCGCGACCAGGGCAGCGGCGTGTCGACGTTCCAGGTCACGATGACCGTCACCAACGACTGCACGATCACCGCACCGGACGTGAGCTTTGGCGCTGCGCCGACCGTGTCGAGCTTCCAGCCCGTGTCCGGCTCGATTGCGCTGACCTGCACGAAGGGGATGATCTACACGGTCGGGCTGAGCCCCGGCAACAACGCGGCCGGCAACGGGCGCCGACAGATGGCGAGCGGTGCGAATCGTCTTCAGTACGACCTGTTTGCCGGCGGCGGCGCGACGGTCTGGGGGCAGGCGAGCAACCGCGTCGCCGGCAGCGGCCCGGCGGACGGAACGTCGGTGAATACGATGCCGTACGTGGCTAGAATCTACAACGACCAGGCCACGCCGCCCGTCGGCACCTACACCGACAGCGTGATCGTCGACGTCCGCTACTAGCGGGCGCGCGAAGGCATGCCTGGTTGGCGCCCCGAATGACGACAAGGATGAGGATGACCACGAGTGACGAACCACCGGGATGCCGGCGCGGTTCCGGGGGCGTGAAGTGACACCGAACGACCGCGCCGGTTCGGCGGCAGGGAGATGACCCGTGGTGCTATGGTCGGTGTTTGCCTCATGTGTCTGCAGCGCCGTCGCGGGGGTGGCGGTGTGGGCCTGCATGCGACGCGAGCGGCTGCGTCTCGAAGCGGCGCTGCGCGCATCGAACGATGCGCTGGCGTTGGCCGGGCACGAACTGCGCACGCCGCTCGCGGCGATGCTCGCGCTCGTCGACGTCGCGCATCGCGAGGCGCCCGCGCACGAGCGCCGCGGCCTGCTGGCGCTCGTGCATGAGACGGGGTTGCGGCTCATGCGTCTGCTGGACGACATCCTCGTGCATGCGCGCGCTGACGCGGGCCGGCTGCCGATCGCACCGTCGGCGGTCGATCCGCGCGCGCTGCTCGACGACGTGTCAGCGTTGTTCTCGGCGCGCGCGGCCGCGAAAGGGCTGCGCCTGCAGGTGCAGGTGGCCGGCGCCGTGCCCGCGTGGGTGACGACGGACGGCGAGCGCGTGCGTCAGATCCTGTCGAACCTGGTCGGCAATGCGATTGCGTTTACCGCGCATGGCGCGGTGGGGTTGCGTGCGGACGTGGTAGCGCAGGCACGCGATGGCGTCGTGCTGGAGATCGTCGTCGAGGATACCGGGCCCGGTATTCCGGATGCGCTGAAACCGGGCCTGTTCACGCCATTCGTCACGCATGCCGGTGCCGGGCGCGATGGTGGTGCCGGCAGCGGGCTCGGCCTGGCCATTTCGCGCAAGCTCGCGCGGGCGCTCGGCGGCGACCTGCGGCTGCTCGATACCCATCGCGTTGGCGCGGCGTTTGCGTTGACGCTGCGTTGCCCGGTGGCGGCGCCAGCACGCGCGAATGCGACCACGTCTGACTCCGGCGCTGCCGTTGCCGCTGCCGATTCACCGCACGATAGCGAGGACACCGAGGCGCCCTCGCGGCCGTTGTGCGTGCTGATCGTCGACGATCGCGAGGTCAACCGCATCGCGCTCGCGCATCAACTGGCCCGCCTCGGGCATCGTGCGATCGAGTGTCACGACGGGCGCACAGCGCTCGATCTGCTGGAGACGGGCGCGATGCCGATCGACGTCGTGCTGACCGACTGCCGGATGCCGGGAATGGACGGGTTCGCGCTGGCGGCCGCGTTGCGCGATCACCGCGATGCGCGGCTCGCGCGCATGCCGGTCATCGGCCTGACGGCCGACGCCGATGCCGATGCCGACGCCGACGCCGACGCGTCCGGCTGGGCCGGCGCCGGCATGGTTGCGTGCCTGCGCAGGCCGGTCACGCCCGGCGATCTGCGCGACGTGCTCGATGCGCTCGATGCACTCGACACGCGCGTATCGCACGATGCCGGCGACGCGCGCGGCTTCGACGCCGCGGCGCTCGATTACGCGACGCTGTTCGATGCGTTCGGCGTAGCGGGGGACGGCGGCGCTGACACCCGAAACGTGCTCGCCGCGTGCCGCACGTCGCTCGATGCCGACTGCGCGGTGCTGTCGCGCGCGCTGCGTGCGGGGGATCGGCAAGCGCTGCAGGCATGGAGTCATGCGGCGCGCGGCACCTACGCGCTGTTCGGGCAGCGTCACATCGACTGCCTGCTCGACCGCTTTCACGCGGCCCTCATGTCCGGCTCGGCGGCGGCGATCGGCAACGCCGGAGCAGAAGTATTGAAGATGACGGATCATCTGCTGACGCACGTCGGCGAACGGGCACGCGCAGCGGGCGCCTGACGGCATTGAGTTGATGGCGAGAGACGAAGGAGGGCGAAAGTGAGTATCAGGGTTGTGATAGCGGATGACCATCCGCTGATGTTGTACGGCATTCGTCATGCGTTGGCATCCGAGACGAGTATCAGCGTGGTCGGCGAGGCCCTCGAGCCCGGCGCGCTGCTGAGCTGCATCGCGCGCACGCACTGCGATGTCGTGGTGACCGATTTCGCGATGCCGGGGCGCGCGCACGCGGATGGACTGCTGATGCTCGAGGCGATCCGCGAAGCGTTTCCGCTGGTGCGCGTGGTCGTGCTGACGATGCTCGACAATCCGGCGCTGATGCAGAACATCTGCAATACGGGCGTGCTGACCGTGCTCAACAAGCGCGGCGTGGCGGCCGACCTGGCGCGCGCGATCGTCGCCGCGTATGCGGGGCGCCCGTTCCTGCCGGCCGTGCGGCCGATGCCGACGGCCGTGAACGACGACGTCTATGCGCTGAGCCCGCGTGAGATCGAAGTCGTGCGGATGTGTGCGAGCGGGATGACGATGACCGATATCGCGCATTACTACGGCCGCAGCATCAAGACGATCAGCACGCAGAAGCACAACGCGATGAAGAAGCTCGGCATCCGCAGCGACGCCGAGCTGTTTCTGTACGTGTCGGGAAACGGGCTGGCCTGAGCGGGCCGGCTGTCCATCCCGTGCCTCGATCCCGCACGATCGGGATCGCTTGCCCTCCAGCCTGGATCGACGGCGGAGGGATTTTTTTTGCGCGTCGCGCCATGGCGAGGTGGGCGCCGGTAACGGTTGGCCCGGATCACTGCTGGCCGTTCGGCCATGCACTCGGGTCGACTGTCGAGCGTCAGCGACGCCCTTATGGCGTCCTTCAGCACACGGGTTCGATGACCGTCGCGGGCATCTTCGCGCGCGTCAGTCCGGCATCCCGTTGTGGTCCCCGAGCGGCCGGTCGGGCCAGTCCACCCAGCGGTCCGCGCGGGTAAGCTCATACGCGTGGTTCATCGGGTAGCGGATGCGGTTGTCGTCGCGCGGACGTTCACCGATCACCATCAGCCGGACTTCGTCCTGCGTGTTGTTGATCTGAATGCGCGTCAAACCTCGTCCTTCAGGGCGGGGAAGGATAGCGCGGACGCCGTAGGCGTCCTTTCGGGCGGCTAGTGGGGCGTTTTCTGTTGGTCGATGTATTTGCGAACGATTTCGACAGGCGCTCCACCACAACTTCCGGCAAAGTAAGACAGAGACTCCAGCGCGCCGCCCCACAACTTTTTACGAATGCTCGAGTAGCACTTGAAAGACGTAATAGCGACCACGTCGAATGGCTTGACTCGCTCTTGTGGGCCAGACATACAATCGTCCGATGCGACGACTCCAGGCCTTCAAGTTCGAACTGATGCCGAACGGCGAGCAGCAGCGCGATATGCGCCGCTTC
>NZ_JAAGPM010000100.1:0-29079 GCF_017104865.1 Burkholderia sp. Ac-20349 | reverse complement strand
CGCGCTGATCGAACTCGACGGCTCGCTCGGCTTCCACGGCTGGCAATGGCTGTTCGTCGTCGAAGGCATCCCGGCGATCCTGCTCGCGTTCGTCGTGTGGACGCGCTTGCCGGACCGCCCGAGCGCCCTCATCGTGTTCCTGCTGCTGTGCGTCGGCATCGTCACGCTGTACAGCGCGGCGATCGACATGCCGGGCCGCGTCGAGGACCAGTTGCGCAACATCCTGCTGACGTTCGTGCTGATGTGGGTGATCGCCAACATCCCGCCCACCACGCTGATGCGCTTCGCGGTCCCGCTCTACACGTTCGGGGTCGCGCTGCTGGTCGCGGTCGCGCTGTTCGGGATGACCAAGAAAGGCGCAAAGCGCTGGCTGAACGTCGGCGTCGTGATCCAGCCGTCGGAAATCCTCAAGATCGCGACACCGCTGATGCTCGCGTGGTACTACCAGCGCCGCGAAGGCGGGGTGCGCTGGTACGACTTCGTCGCCGCGTTCGGGATCCTGCTGGTGCCGGTCGGGCTGATCGCGAAGCAGCCCGACCTCGGCACGGGCCTGCTCGTGTTCGCGGCCGGCTTCTTCGTGATCTACCTCGCCGGCCTGTCGTTCAAGCTGATCGTGCCGGTGCTCGTCGCGGGCGTGATCGCGGTCGGCTCGATCGCCGTGTTCGAAGAACGCATCTGCCAGCCCGAAGTGCAGTGGCCGCTGATGCACGACTACCAGAAGCACCGCGTGTGTACGCTGCTCGACCCGACCTCCGACCCGCTCGGCAAGGGCTTCCACACGATCCAGGCCGTGATCGCGATCGGCTCGGGCGGCGTGCTCGGCAAGGGCTACCTGAAAGGCACGCAGGCGCACCTCGAATTCATTCCGGAAAAGCACACCGACTTCATCTTCGCGGTGTTCTCCGAGGAATGGGGGCTCGTCGGCGGGCTCGTGCTGCTGACGCTTTACATGGCGCTGATCGCACGCGGGCTCTATATCGCCGCGCAGGGCGCGACGCTGTTCGGCCGCCTGCTCGCGGGCTCGCTCACGCTCGCGTTCTTCGTCTACGCGTTCGTCAACATCGGGATGGTGAGCGGCGTGCTGCCGGTCGTCGGCGTGCCGCTGCCGTTCATGAGTTATGGCGGCACCGCGCTCACGACGCTCGGCATCGCGATCGGGATGATCATGAGCGTCGGGCGGCAGCGGCGGCTGATGAAGAGCTGACCGCGCGGCACCCATCGCAGAACGAAAAACGGCGCCTCGGCGCCGTTTTTTTCGTCCACGCATGTCGAACGCAGCCGCGCCGCAACGCGCTTCCCTGCTCACGGCGGCGGCGCATGCGCCCCGCCTGGCTCCGCGCCGGCACCCGATGCCGGCCCCTGCGCCTTCAGCCGCGCGCTCAGCTCCTTGAATTTCAGCCCGGCCGTCTCGTCGCCCTGCGCGGCCGCCGCCGCGTAATACGCGCGCGCGATGTTCAGGTTCTGCGCGACGCCGTCGCCGCCGCGCTCGTAGAACGACGCGGTCACGTACTGCGCGGTCGGCTCGCCCGCGTCGGCAGCCTGCTTGTACCACGCGAACGCCTGCCGGTTGTCGCGCGGCGTGCCGCGCCCGTCGAGGAACTGGTTCGCGAGCGACAGCTCGGCCTGCACATGCCCCTGCTTCGCCGCCCGCAGGAACCAGCGATGCGCTTCGGCCGGATTACGCGCGACGAACTCGCCGTCGTCGAGCATCCGGCCATACACGTACTGCGCATGCGACATGTTCGCGTCGGCCGCGCGCTTCAGCCAGCGCAGCCCTTCGTCAACGTTCGCCGTCACGCCTTCGCCCGTCAGCAGCATCATCGCGTAGTTGAATTGCGCGAGACGGTCGCCGCGCTCGGCCGCGTCGTGGAACTGCACCAGCGCCGCACGATAGTCGCCGGCGTTGTAGTCGGCGACCGCCGATTGCGTCTCGTGCGACGGATCGGGCTTCGCTTGCGGCGCGCCCTGCGCAGCGGCCGCGATACACACGGCCCACAGGCCGAGCATCGCGCCAACCTGCCCGCGCACCCCGATCGCGCCCCGTGCGCGCCCACGGCACGCGCCATCGCCACCGTTCATGACCGTACCTCCTGCAGCGCCTGCCGCGTGGCACGCAACAGCCAGGTTACGTCGGCCGACAGCGTGATCATCCGGTAGCCGGCCTCGCGATACTGGCGCGCGGCCGCCGTGTCGCCCGCGAAGATGCCGACCGCGACGCCGGCCTGCCGGCCGGCCGCGAGCACGCGCGCCATCGCGATTTCGACGTCCGGGTGGCGGATGTCGCCGAGATGCCCGAGGCTCGCCGCGAGATCGGCCGGGCCGACGAACAGGCAGTCGACGCCGGGCAGCGCCGCAATCCGCTCGACTTCGTCGACGCCGCGCGCCGATTCGATCTGCACGATCACCGCGACCTGCGCGTTCGCCGTCTGCACGTAATCGCGGCGCATGCCGAACGCCGCCGCGCGGACCATGCCCGCGACACCGCGCAGCCCGTCCGGCGATTCGGGCGACGGATAGCGCGTCAGCCGCACCGCATGCGCGGCGTCGTCCGGCGTCTCGATACCGGGAAACATCAGCGTGCGCGCGCCCGCATCGAGCGCGCGCTTCACGAGCCACGGTTCGCGCGCCGGCACGCGCACGACCGGCTCGCTCGGCAGATGGGCGGCGGCGATCGCGCGCAACTGCGATGCAACATCGCGGCTGTCGTTCGGCGCGTGCTCCATGTCGATGCAGAGCCAGTCGTAGCCGGCATGCGCGAGCGCTTCCGCGGCCGAGTCGCTGCCGAGCGACAGCCACAGGCCGTACAGCGGCTCATCGCCGTCGCGCAGGCGTTGTTTGAGGGAATTGGTGAGCGTGCTCATCGATACGGCCTCCTGGACGGAACGGCAATCGAACGGGACAAGCAACGGGCAAAGCGGAGCGCGACACGCCGCGCAGCGAAGCACGGCGGCGCCAGGACCGGGCCCTGGAACCTTGGTCGGCCGTGGGCGGCCGATCTGACAGCGCCGGCCGCGCGATGGCGCACGGCTGCGTTTTTCGGCGCCACGCAACGATCATAGCGCGGCGTTACGCGGAATGTGGAAACGGACGGGGAGCGAGACGGGGAAGCCGCGGGATGCGGCGTCGGCAGGCAGCCCGCGCCGGCTGGCGGGGCTGCCCGGAAGGCGGGATCAGCGGCCGGGCTGGCGCTCGACGTCGGCCCAGCAGTTCGGCGTTTCGTACAGGCGCACGCGCTCGAGCCGCAGGTTCACGCCGTAGTGCGCGTCGTACACGCTTGCGAGGATGTCGAACGCGATCGCCGCGAGGTTCTCGACGGTCGGGATCCGGTCGATCACGACCGTCTTGTGGTCGGCCATCTGCTCGAGGAACGAGCGCACGACGTCGTCGCGCGCATAGACCAGGAACGCATGGTCCCACTTGCCGACCAGGTGCTCCATCGCAAGCGCCTTCACGTCGGCGAAATCCATCACCATGCCGCGGTCGGGCGCCCCCTCGGTATCGACGAGATCGCCGCGCAGCGTGACTTCGAGCACGTAGCGATGACCATGCAGATTCCGGCACTGGCTGCGGTGATCGGGAATGCGGTGGCCCGCGTCGAATTCGAGTTTTCGGGTAATCAGCACGATGTCAAAAGCCGTGGCTCAGGGAATGTTCAGATATTTGTGGGTCTGCATCGACAGCCGCCACTGCGGATGACGCTTGCACCAGTCGATCGCGAGCTTCGTGTTGAGGTCGCGCGACGGGCCGTCCATCGGCTGGACGAGGAAATACTCGAAGTCGAGCTTCGCGTACTCGGCCAGCCGCTGGTTGTCCTGCGGGATCACGACCTTCAGTTCGTTGCCCTTCGTGACGACGAGCGGCGCATCGGCCTTCGGGCTCACGCAGATCCAGTCGATCGATTCGAGCACCGGCAGCGAGCCGTTGGTCTCGATCGCGATCTCGAAGCCGGCCGCGTGCAGCGCGTCGACGAGCGGCTGGTCGAGCTGCAGCATCGGCTCGCCACCCGTGCAGACGACGAAGCGGTGCGCCTCGCCCTCCGGCCACAGGCCGGCGATCGTCGCGACGAGCGCTTCGGCGTCCTTGAACTTGCCGCCGTTCTCGCCGTCGGTGCCGACGAAGTCGGTATCGCAGAAGCGGCACACGGCCTCCGCACGATCCTCTTCGCGGCCCGACCACAGATTGCAGCCGGCGAACCGGCAGAACACGGCCGGCCGGCCCGCGTTCGCGCCCTCGCCCTGCAACGTGTAGAAGATTTCCTTGACCGCGTAAGTCATCGTGCTTCGTCCGGCTCGCGCCGCTCGTTATCGATCAAAATCCGGATCGGAATCCGTTGTTCATTCACCGTGCCGCGGCGCGCTTCACAGCGGCGCTTCGGTCACGCGTTCGCCCTTCAGGTACGCCTCGTAGCCGCGCTTGCGCAGCTTGCAAGCCGGACATTCGCCGCAGCCGAAGCCCCACTCGTGCAGTTCCGCGCGCTCGCCCACGTAGCAGGTGTGCGTCTCGACGCGGATCAGTTCGACGAGCGCCTCGCCGCCGAGCTGTTCGGCGAGCTGCCAGGTTTGCGCCTTGTCGAGCCACATCAGCGGCGTCTCGAGCACGACGCGCGTGTCCATCCCGAGGTTCAGCGCGACCTGCAGCGCCTTCATCGTGTCGTCGCGGCAATCGGGATAGCCCGAGAAATCGGTCTCGCACATCCCGCCGACCAGCACGCGCAGCCCGCGGCGATAGGCGATCGCCGCGGCGATCGTCATGAACATCAGGTTGCGGCCCGGCACGAACGTGTTCGGCAGGCCGTTCGCCGCCGTCTCGATCTCGATCGTGCGCGTCATCGCGGTATCGCTGATCGCGCCGAGCACCGACAGGTCGATCATGTGATCGTCGCCGAGCCGGTCCGACCAGGCGGGAAAATCACGCTTCAGCGCTTCGCGCACGCCTTCGCGACATTCGAGCTCGACGCGATGGCGCTGGCCGTAATCGAAACCGAGCGTCTCGACCGTCTGGTAGCGTTCGAGGGCCCATGCCACGCACGTGGCCGAGTCCTGCCCGCCGGAAAACAACACGAGCGCGCCGTCTTTAGCGTCTGTCCGAATCACCGTGATACTCCGTGAATGTGTAGGCTCGCGTCGCGCTGCGCCCCGGGGCCGGCTGCCGCCGGGCGGCCCGACGCGTGCCGGCCTGGGCCGGCTCGACCAGTATAGGCAGCGCAATCGGCCGCGAACGCGGCGGAGCGCTTATACCGCCCATCGCGCGGCATCGTTGCCGCGCGCCACGGCGCCACCACGCTGGCAGCCTGCCGTGCGCATGAAGCGATGCGCTAAGTTATTGAGCGGGCACGGATTTTATCATGCCCACACGAATGCTGCCGGGCAGCCGCCCCACACCACTCCGCTTGCCACTCACCACGCAAACCCCACCACAAACGAAAAACCCCAAGAACCTTCCGATTCTTGGGGTTTTAATTCTGGTGGCCTGGGACGGAATCGAACCATCGACACGCGGATTTTCAATCCGCTGCTCTACCAACTGAGCTACCGGGCCAACGAAGAAGAGAAAGTATAGCGACCCTTCTTCACTTGAGCAAGTACTTTCGCAAAATATTTTATACGGCGCCTTCGGACGGCTTCTTGCCGAGCTCGACACCGAGCTGCTTGAGCTTGCGATACAGATGCGTGCGCTCGAGGCCCGTCTTCTCTGCGACGCGCGTCATGCTGCCGTTTTCGCGTGCGAGATGATACTCGAAGTACGCACGCTCGAACGCATCGCGCGCTTCGCGCAACGGGATGTCGAACGGGATCGCGGCCGTCTGGCCCGCGAGGCCCAGTGCCGAAGCCATGTCTTCGCCGAGCGTCGGCAGCGCGGCCGCGGAGGCAACCGCCGCGGGCCCTGCCGCCTGCCCCGCGCCGACCTTCGCCGCCGCGTTCGCGGACACCGGCGCCGCACCGCGTGCGAGGCCGTGCTCGACGGACTTCAGCAGCTTCTGCAGCGCGATGGGCTTCTCGAGGAAATCGAGCGCGCCGATCTTCGTCGCCTCGACGGCCGTATCGATCGTCGCGTGCCCGGACATCATGATCACGGGCATCGTCAGCAGCCCCTGCGCCGCCCACTCCTTGAGCAACGTCACGCCGTCGGTATCCGGCATCCAGATATCGAGCAGCACGAGATCGGGCGCCTGATTCAACCGGTATTCCCGCGCGGCCTGCGCGTTCTCCGCCGCCTCGACGACATGTCCTTCATCGCTGAGGATCTCCGAGAGCAATTCCCGGATGCCCATTTCATCATCTACCACCAGGATGGTTGCCATTTACGCTGCCTTTGTCTGCTCACTTGCTTTTGTCTTGGCGGGGGCCGCCCCGTCCTGCACGCCCGATTCGGCGCCTGGCGCATCGCTCGCCATCTGCAGGAACAGGATCGACACCTGCGCACCCTCGACGGTCTCGCCGTGCATGCGATTGCGCAGATCGATCCGCGCACCGTGCTCATCGACGATTTTCTTGACCGTGGCCAACCCCAGCCCCGTGCCCTTCGCCTTCGTCGTTACGTAAGGCTCGAACGCGCGGGTCAGGATGCGCGCCGGAAAACCGGGCCCGTTGTCGGACACGGTAAGACGTACCGCGACGCGCGTTTTGCCCTCGGCGTCGGGATCGCCATATTCTACTGTCTTGGTTTCGATCAACACACGCGGATGCGCCGACTCCGCGACCGAATCCTGCGCATTCTGCAGCAGGTTGTGAATCACCTGGCGCAGTTGCGTCGCGTCGCCGCGTATCACCGGCAGCGACGGCGCGAGTTCGGCGACGATCGCGCTCTTGCCTTCGCCGACACCGTACAGCCCGAGCACCTCGCTCGCCAGTTCGTTCAACTGCAGATTCGAGAGCACCGCCGGCGGCGTGCGCGCGTATTCGCGGAAATCGTCGACCATCCGCTTCATCGCGGCCACCTGGTTGACGATCATCGTCGCGCCGCGCTTGAGCACATCGGCGTCGGGCGGGTCGAGCTTGTCGGACAGTTTCATCTGCAGCCGCTCCGCCGACAGCTGAATCGGCGTCAGCGGATTCTTGATCTCGTGCGCGAGCCGGCGCGCGACCTCGCCCCACGCGACCGAACGCTGCGCGGAAATCACGTCGGAGATGTCGTCGAATACGACAACGTAACCGGACGTCTGCGGATCGTCGGCCTGCCCCTCGACGGTCGACACGAGGCGCGTACCGCGCACGAGCAAAGTCAGCGGATCGGCTTCGCCCGGCACCTCAATCGCGAACTGCTGCTGCCAGTGGCCGCGATCGCCGCTGCCGCCGTCGGACGCTGCTTCGCGATCGGCGAACGCCTTGCGCACCATCGCGCCGAACCCGGCGGCCATGCCGATCCGGTCGAGCGTCGTGCCGATCAGCGCGTTGAACGGCTGTCGGAAGATCCGCTCGGCGCCGCGATTGGCCGTCGTCAGCCGGAACTGGCGGTCGAGCACGAACACGCCGGCCGTCAGGTTCGCGAGGATGCTCTCGAGATACGTCTTCGAATGCTCGAGCGCGACGCGGTTCTTCTCGACCGCGAGCCGCGCCTCGGACAACTGGCGCGTCATCGCGTTGAACGACTGCGTGAGGAAGCCGAGCTCGTCGCGCGTCTTGATCTCGCGCTTCGGCGTGTAGTCGCCTTCCGCGACCTCCTTCGTGCCCTGCGCGAGCAGGAACAGCGGCCGCGCGAGCTGCTGGCCGAGCGCGAGCGCGAGCATCATCGCGATGAAGGTCGCGAGGAACAGCGCGAGCGTCAGCGTGCCGATGTACATCTTGCGCAGCCCCGTACGGCCGAGCGCCTTTTCCTGATACTCGCGATACGCGCGCTGCACCGCGTCCGCGTTGTGGGCAAGGGTGGGCGGCACCGGCTGCGTGAGCTGCAGGAAGCGTTCCGCCGGCTGCAGCAGCGACGTCGTTGCGTCGGGAATCGGCCGCACGACGCGCAACCGCAGCGCGCCCTTCGCGCCGTGCGCGCGCGGGTCGCCGTCGACTTCGCCCTCGATCGCCGCATACGCGCCATGTTCGCGCGCCTGGTTCAGCATCAGCGGCGTCGGCAGGTCGTCCGGAATCAGCGCCGCGAAATTGCCCGATGCCTGCGCAACGATGTGCAGGTCGGGCGCCGCACCCGAGCCGCCGCGGCTCGGCTCGACGATCGTCGCGTCCTGCACGCCGAACTGGTCGCGCAGCCGCAGCAGCGTGAGCGTCGTGCCGTTCGTGTTCGCATCGACGCTCGCGAGCTGGTCGGACATCAGCCGCGCCTTCGTCTGCAGATCGGACAGCGACGCGTCGAGCATCCCGCGGCCGAGGTTCAGGCCGGCCGTCAGCGCCGTCTCGACGTTCACGTCGAACCACGACTCGATGCTGCGCGACACGAACTGGTACGACACGATGTAGATGATCCCGCCCGGCACCACGCCGACCAGCGCGAAGAACACCGCGAGCTTCGCGAGCAGCCGTGTGCCGAACTTGCCCTTCCTCAGGCGCACGACGATCATCCCGATCAGCCCGAGCACCACGAGCAGGAACACGAGGGCGACGACGATGTTCGTCGCGTACAGCCACGAGTAGTAGCGGTCGAAGAATTCGGTGTTCGCGCTCGCGGCTGCGAGCAGCACGAGCAGCAGCAGCGCGGTAAGCGCGACGGTCGAAACGATGACGCGAACGAGGAGGCTCTTCCCGCTGGCCGCGCGGCGCACTTTATTTAGCACGTTCGGTCACCGTGAAGTTGAAGCGCTTCCAGTCCGACCCGAGCGTCCAGTCGCGGTTGTTCACGGCGTCGACCTGGAACGGCTTCGGCATCAGCGCCGTATCGAGCTGCATCCGCACCGATGCCGTGTAGGTTTCGCCCGAGCGCACCTGGTTGCGATCGATCACGTGCCACGACGTGATGTGCCGGACGACGGCGAGCGCGTCCTTCAGCGACGGGAAGCCGAGCTGCAGGCCGCCCGTCGACACGCGATACTCGCGCGTGAGCGGCTGGAACGACAGGCGGATCGTCTGCGTCACCGCCACCGGCTGCTCGTCGAACCAGTACCAGCGCGCACGGCTCAACTCGAAGTCGGTCGTGAAATACAGCGGAATGCCTTTGTTGACGGCATCCTCGAGGTTCGGGTTCAGCTCGAAGTCGAAGCGGGCGTCGAGGCTCCAGCCGCTTCCGTCGGACTGGAGCGACGCGCGCTGCACGGCGATCGACTCGGCATGCGCCGGCCGGACGACGGCCAGGCACAGCGTCAACGCGACCATCAGGACGGCCGCGAGCCGAAGTGGAAAAAGGTGTTTGATCGTCACCGTTTCTGAAACCGCGCGTAGAAAAATCCGTCGTGATCGGTGTTGTGGTCGAGTGCGCCGGCGGTCGCCCCTCCCTGCATGCTGCCCGGCAGCAGCTGGCCGGGGGCGTCCAATCGTACCGCATCTTCACAGGCCGCTTCAAACCAGCGGGCCTGCAACTCCCCTTCTTCCGGGAAGACCGAACAGGTCACGTAAAGCAGTTCGCCGCCCGGCTTCACGAGCGGCCACAACGCCGACAGGATGCGGCGCTGTTCCGCGACCAGCGCCGGAATGTCGGCCTCGCGGCGCAGCCAGCGAATGTCGGGGTGCCGACGCACGATGCCCGACGCCGAGCACGGCACATCGGCCAGGATGCGGTCGAACGGACGCCCGTCGTACCACGCGTCGGGCGCACCCGCATCGCCGACGCGCACGTCCGCTTCGAGCGACAGCCGCACGAGGTTCTCGCCGATCCGTGCCGCACGCGCCGCGTCGCTTTCCAGCGCAACGACTTCCGCATCGGCGAGTTCGAGAATATGGCCGGTCTTGCCGCCGGGCGCCGCGCATGCGTCGAGCACGCGCATGCCGTCGCGCGCGCCGAGCCATTCCGCTGCGAGCTGCGCACCGGCGTCCTGCACCGACACGACGCCGTCGGCAAACCCCGGAATGCGATCGACCGGCAGCGCCGACGCGAGCCGCACCGCATGCCGGCCGATCGCGGTCGCTTCGATCCCGTTCGCGCGCAGCGTATCGAGATACGCGTCGACGCTCGCGCGGCGCGCATTCACGCGCAACGTCAGCGGCCCCTGGCGCTCGCCGGCCGCGAGGATCGCCTGCCATGCGTCGGGCCATGCGCGCTTCACCGAATCGACCCACCACGCGCGGTAGTTCCAGCGCGCGACGACATCGTCCTGCAGCGCCGCGACGAGCGCGTCGCGCTCACGCAGGAAACGACGCAACACCGCGTTGACCATGCCCTTCGCGAACGCGTATTCGCGGCGTGCGCCAATCACGGTCACGGCCTGGTCGACCACCGTGAACGCCGGATACGCGGCCTCGTCCGGCGGGTCGAGCAGCAACGCGAAGGCACCGGCGAGCACCGCGTGCACGTGCGCGGACGGTGCCTTGCTGATGAGCCGGCCGATCAGCCAGTCCGCGCTGCCGAGGCGACGCATCGTCCGATACGCGACGTCCTGCGTCGCCCCGCGCCCGAGTGCCTGCGCACCGGACGGCATCTGCGCGAATACCGTCGACAGCGCTGCCGGCAACGCGGTGCCGCGCCGCACCGCATCGACCGCCTGCGCGGCCGCGTCGAGCGCGAAGCCGAGCGAATCGGGCGCGAGGTGCAGCGCGGACAGGCGCGCCGGGCGGCCGGAAGAAGACGGAGCGGTAGAACGGGTTCGTGTCATCGGAGCAAATTCGGCAAACAAGCGCGGCAAACAAATACGGCAAACAGCAGAATCGCGGCGCTCGCGTGGCCCTGCGATCCCAAACCGGGCATTGTAGCGTGCGACGCAGCAGGCCCTTTGGCCCCTTTACGGCACACACAAATGAAACACCCCGCAGCGCGAAGCGTGCGGGGTGGCATGACGGCCCCGCGCGGCAACTGCCGCACGGTGTGCCGTGGCTTAATCGAAGCGGCCGGTGCGCGCCATCTCCATCAGGCGCGCGATGCGCTCCTCGGTGGCCGGGTGCGTCGAGAACAGATTCTGCAGGCCGCCGCCGTGCAGCGGGTTCATGATCATCATCTGCGCGGTGGCCGGATGCTGCTCGGCCGCCTGGAACGGAATGCCCGCCGCATAGCGATGAATCTTGTCGAGCGCGGTCGCGAGCGATTGCGGATCGCCGGAAATCTGCGCGCCGCCGCGATCGGCCTCGAACTCGCGTGCCCGCGAAATCGCCATCTGGATCAAGGCGCCTGCGATCGGCGCGAGCAGCGCGACCGCGATACCCGCGATCGGGTTGGCCGGCCGGCCGTTCTCGTCGCGCCCGCCGAAGAACATCGCGAAGTTCGCGATTGCCGAGATCGCGCCCGCCATCGTCGCGGTGATCGTCGAGATCAGGATGTCGCGGTGCTTCACGTGCGCGAGTTCGTGCGCCATCACGCCGCGCATCTCGCGCTCCGACAGCACGCGCAGGATGCCCGTGGTCGCGGCAACCGCCGCATGCTCGGGGTTGCGGCCCGTCGCGAACGCGTTCGGCGCATCCTCGTTGATCAGGTAGACGCGCGGCATCGGCAGGTTCGCGCGCGTGGCCAGCTCGCGCACCATCCGGTAGAACTGCGGCGCCGTGTTCTCGTCGACTTCCTGCGCGTTGTACATGCGCAGCACCATCTTGTCCGAGAACCAGTAAGAGAAGAAATTCATGCCGAGCGCGAACAGCAGCGCAATCGTCATGCCACGCGAGCCGCCGATCATCCCGCCGATCACGATGAACAGGGCCGTGATCGCGGCCATCAGCATCGCCGTTTTGACCCAATTGAACATACCCACTCCTTATCCGTCAGGGGACCCGCCGCACATCAAAGGGCGCGGCGGAAAATTGTAAGCGATTTGTTAGATAAGGTCTTGCCGGAAAAATTCAATCTCAGCGTTGCGATGCTGCAAGACGAAGGCCGAGGCCGACAAAAGCGCTGCCGACCGTGCGGTCGAGCCATTTCCTGACGCCCGGCTTGCCGGAAAAGCGCGCCGTGACACTGCCCGCGACCCAGGCGACCAGGCTGGTCCACACCGTGCTCATGGCGACGAACACGCCACCGAGGGTCAGGAACGCCCATGCCTTGTGCGGGCTGTCGGCCGCCACGAACTGCGGGAAAAACGACACGAAGAACAGCACGACCTTCGGGTTCAGCACGTTGGTCCAGAAGCCCTGCATGAACAGCTGGCGCAGCGGCTTCGCGGCTTGCGCGGCCGCGGTGCCCGACGGCTCGGCCGCCTGCTTCGCGATGATCATCCGCACGCCGAGGTAGATCAGGTAGGCGGCGCCGACCAGCTTGATCACCGTGAACGCGGCAGCCGACGCCGCGAGCAGCGCGGTCAGGCCGAATGCGCAGGCGAGCGCGTGAACGCAGCAGCCGGCCGAAATGCCGAGTGCCGACATCAGCCCCGCGCCGCGGCCCTGCGCGACGCTGCGGCCGACGATATAAGCCGTATCGGGGCCGGGCGTGACGTTCAGCAGGAAGACTGCCAGCACGAAGAAGCCGAAATGGGTGATGCCGAACATGAAAACCTCAAAACCGGAAAGCGCAGGGAAATTCTACGCGCGCCTGCCGCACCGCGCGACTCGGCCGTTCGGCCGATTGCGCATGCCCGGCAGGCCGTGTCGAATGACAGTCAGCCCGCTTCAGGCAACGTCAGTCAGCGCGAAACGCTGGCCCGCGGCGAGCGGCGAGCCGGCCAGGAATTCGCGCGCGGGCAGCCGCTTGCCGCCCGGCTTCTGCAACTGCGTGACGCGCAGCGCACCGCTGCCGCACGCGACGACCACGCCTTCCGGCGCGGCTTCGACGATCGTGCCGGGCAGCGCGTCGCCGCGCGCCGCCACCGGCTCGGCCGCCCACAGCTTGATCGCCGCGCCGTCGAGCGTCGCGACGCCGCCCGGGAACGGATCGAACGCACGCACCTGGCGTGCAAGCACGTCGGCAGGCTTGCGCCAGTCGAGCGCCGCTTCGTGCTTGCCGATCTTTTCCGCATAGGTCACGCCGTCGGCCGGCTGCGGCGTCGCGGGCAGCGTGCCGTCGCGCTCGAGCTGCACGAGCGCGTCGATGATCAGTCGCGCGCCTTCGGCAGCGAGCCGGTCGTGCAGGGTCGCGGTCGTCTCGTCGGGCGCGATCGCAACGCGCGCCTCCTCGATCATCGCGCCGGTGTCGAGGCCGATATCCATCTGCATCAGCGTGACGCCCGTCTCGGCGTCGCCGGCCTCGATCGCACGGTGGATCGGCGCGGCGCCGCGCCAGCGCGGCAGCAGCGACGCGTGAATGTTGATGCAGCCGTCGCGCGGAATGTCGAGCACTTCCTGCGGCAACAGCAGGCCGTATGCGGCGACCACCATCACGTCATGCGGGGTCGTGCGCAGCAGCTCGATCGCATCGGCCGCCTCCGCCGGGTACTTGCCCGCGCGGCGCAGCGACGGCGGCTGCGCAACGGGCATCCCGTGCTCGACGGCGTAGCGCTTCACCGCGCTTGCCTGCAGTTTCATCCCGCGCCCGGCAGGACGATCGGGCTGGGTGAGCACGAGCGGCACCGGAAAACCGGCCTCGTGGATCGCGGCGAGGGCAGCCGCGGCGAATTCCGGCGTGCCGGCAAAAACTACGCGCAACGTATGGGTCATGACAGCGTTCGGGGTCGGGCAGGGTGAACGCGCGTCACATCGCGCGTTCGAGTTTCTTCATCTTCGTCTTGATGCGCGTCTGCTTGAGCGGCGACAGGTATTCGACGAACACGCGCCCCATCAGGTGATCCATCTCGTGCTGGACGCACACGGCCAGCAGGCCCTCGCAGTCGAGTTCGAAGGTCTCGCCCTGCTCGTTGAGCGCACGCACGCGCACGTGATCGGGACGCTCGACTTCGTCGTAGATGCCGGGCACCGACAGGCAGCCCTCTTCATAGATCTGCTTCTCGTCGCTCGACCACACGATCTCGGGGTTGATGAACGCGCGCAGTTCGTTCTTCTCCTCGGAGACGTCGATCACGATCACGCGCTCGTGCACGTCGACCTGCGTGGCCGCAAGGCCGATACCCGGTGCCGCGTACATGGTCTCGGCCATGTCGGCGACGAGCTTGCGGATCCGGTCGTCGACCTTGTCGACGGGCTTCGCGACCTTGTGCAGCCGCTTGTCGGGGTAATGAAGAATGTTGAGTAAAGCCATGGCGTTCGGTATTCGGTGGAGCGGCGTGCCGCATCGGCCATCCGGCCGGCTGGCGCTGCTGCCGGGATGCAATGAAGATGAGGCGGACGCGCGGCGAATCAATGCCGCGGATCATGCCTCCTGCAATCGGCCGTGCGCCTGCGCGCGCGGCCCTGTCGAGTATTTCGGATGATGAAAATTTTATCATGGCGCCACGCGGTCCGCTGGCCACCGCATTCGAGGGGCGCCTCATGTCGCCGCAAGCGCTGACCACCTCCGCACTGCGCGCGTGGCTGCAGCTCGCGCATGCGCCCGGCCTCGCCCCCGCCGTGCTGCAGGCACTGCTCGATGCGTTCGGCTCGCCGGACGCGCTGCTGCGCGCCTCCGACCGGGCCATCGCCGCCGTCACCAGCCCCGCCGCCGCCCTGGCCGTGCGCGCGAGCGAGCGCGACGGTCTCGACGCGCGCACCGACGCCGCGCTCGCCTGGCTCGACGCACCGGGCAATACGCTCGTCACGCTCAACGATCCCACCTACCCGCCACGGCTGCGCGACCTGCACGATCCGCCGCCGCTGCTATATGTAAAGGGCCGGCTCGACCTGCTGCACGCGCGCTCGCTCGCCGTGGTCGGCAGCCGTCACGCAACGCCGCAGGGGCACGCCGACGCGACGCGCTTCGCACGCGAGCTGTCCGACGCCGGGCTGCCGATCGTGTCGGGCCTCGCGCTCGGGATCGACGGCGCCGCACATCGCGGCGGGCTCGACGGCCGGTCGGGTACGGTCGCGGTGATCGCGACGGGCGCCGATCTCGTCTATCCGGCGCGGCACCGCACGCTCGCCCACGAGATCGCCGCACACGGCGCGATCGTGTCGGAATGGCCGCTCGGCACACCCGCCCGCGCTGCACACTTCCCGCAGCGCAATCGGCTGATCGCCGCGCTCGCGATCGGCGCGCTCGTCGTCGAGGCCGCCCCGCGCTCCGGCTCGCTGATCACCGCGCGGCTCGCGAACGAACTGGGGCGCGATGTATTCGCGATACCGGGCTCGATCCACGCGCCGCTCGCGCAGGGCTGCCACGCACTGATCCGCGACGGCGCGAAGCTGACGGCGGCGCCGCTCGACGTGCTCGAGGAATACGGGCTGGGCGAACCGAAAGCTGGCGTGGCGGGCGGTGCGGCGGGCTCCGGGCATCCGTGCGCGGACACCGGCGACCTCCGCGAAACCGAAGCCGCCACTCGGCGCGCCGCTGCCGGGGTCATCCAGACTGGCGACCCCGTTCCAGCCATCGCGCCCGTCCGGGACGAAGCACCGTCGCCGGCGCCACCGCTGCCCGCCAGCCCGTCAGAACAGGCCGTGCTGGCCGCATTGGGATACGGCCCCGTCACGTACGAATGGTTGACCGAGCACAGCGGCCTGCCCGACGACGTGCTGCATCGCGCGCTGCTTGCGCTGGAACTGGCCGGCCGCGTCGCCAGCCTCCCCGGTGGACGCTTCGCGCGGCTTGATGCGGCGCGCACCCCGCCCGTGCACGGCGTGCTACATTCCCCCGCATAGGGGCGGCCAAGCCGCCGACGATACCCAAGGAAACCCATGCCCGCGCTGAATCTCGACACCGATGCGGATCGGATCGCCGAGCGCCTCGCCGATCCCGGCACGTTGCTGGTCGCCTGCCTGTGCGCCGAGTGGTGCGGCACGTGCCGCGACTACCGGACGGCCTTCGACCAGCTCGCCGACGCGCATCCGGACGCCTGCTTCGCCTGGATCGACATCGAAACGCATGCCGACCAGCTCGACGATCTCGACGTCGAGAACTTCCCGACGATCCTGATCGAAGATACCCACACCGCCCGCTTCTTCGGCACGGTGCTGCCGCATGCGGCGATCGTCGAACGGATGCTGTCCGACCTGAGCGCGGTACCCGGTGCGCCGCACGCACCGAAATTGCGCAACGTCCTGACCGTCGAAGCCTGAATTCGCGAGCCGGCCCGGTGGTTTTGCGCGCGTTTGCGCGCCCCGCCGCGCCGGGCGCTTGCCGCCGTTGCGGCCCCCCTCTATGATGAGCCGCTTTTTGCACGCTGAGCCGCCATCGCTGCGGCGTGTGCTATAAAGCGGTCGTAAAAGGGACCCACAACCGGCGAACCCGGTCTACCAACACACACCTGTCATGTCCAAAGCACTGATCATTGCGGAAAAGCCTTCTGTCGCGAACGACATCGCACGCGCTTTGGGCGGCTTTACCAAGCATGACGAGTATTACGAAAGCGACGATTTCGTCCTTTCGTCCGCTGTCGGCCACCTGCTGGAAATCGCCGCCCCGGAAGAGTACGAGGTCAAGCGCGGGAAATGGAGCTTCGCGCATCTGCCCGTCATCCCCCCGCATTTCGACCTGAACCCGATCGCAAAAAGCGAGTCGCGCCTCAAGGTGCTCACCAAGCTGTTGAAGCGCAAGGATATCGACCGCCTGATCAACGCATGTGACGCGGGGCGCGAGGGCGAGCTGATTTTCCGCCTGATCGCGCAGCACGCGAAGGCGAAGCAGCCGGTCCAGCGCCTGTGGCTGCAGTCGATGACCCCGCAGGCGATCCGCGACGGCTTCGCGAACCTGCGCAGCGACGCGGACATGCTGCCGCTCGCCGACGCCGCACGCTGCCGCTCCGAAGCCGACTGGCTGGTCGGGATCAACGGCACCCGCGCGATGACCGCGTTCAACAGCAAGGGCGGCGGCTTCTTCCTGACGACGGTTGGTCGCGTTCAGACGCCAACATTGTCGATCGTCGTCGAACGCGAAGAGAAAATCCGCCGCTTCATCCCGCGCGACTACTGGGAAGTGAAGGCCGAATTCGCCTGCGCGGGCGGCTTCTACGAAGGCAAGTGGTTCGACCCGAAATTCAAGCGCGACGAATTCGACCCGGAAAAGCGCGACTCCCGCCTTTGGAGCCTGCCGGCTGCGGAAACGATCGTCGCCGCGTGCCGCGACCACGTCGGCACGGTCTCGGAGGAATCGAAGCCGTCGACGCAACTGTCGCCGCTGCTGTTCGACCTGACGAGCCTGCAGCGCGAAGCGAACAGCCGCTTCGGCTTCTCCGCGAAGAACACGCTCGGCCTCGCGCAGGCGCTGTATGAAAAGCACAAGGTGCTGACCTACCCGCGTACCGACGCGCGTGCGCTGCCGGAAGACTACCTGTCGACGGTCCAGTCCACGCTCGAGATGCTCAAGGAGAGCCACAACTACCTGCCGCATGCGAAGCAGGTGCTCGACAAGGGCTGGGTGAAGCCGAACAAGCGGATCTTCGACAACTCGAAGATCAGCGACCACTTTGCAATCATCCCGACGCTGCAGGCGCCGAAGTCGCTGTCCGAGCCGGAGCAGAAGCTGTACGACATGGTCGTGAAGCGCTTCCTCGCCGTGTTCTTCCCGGCCGCCGAATTCCGCGTCACGACGCGGATCACCGAAGTCGCCGGCCATCACTTCAAGACCGAAGGCAAGGTGCTCGTCGAGCCGGGCTGGCTGCAGGTGTACGGCCGCGACGCCGAAGGCGCGGATGCGAACCTCGTGCCGGTGCAGAAGGACGAGAAGGTGAAGACGGACGAAATCGCCGCCGTCGCGCTCGTCACGAAACCGCCCGCACGCTACTCGGAAGCGACGCTGCTGTCCGCGATGGAAGGCGCAGGCAAGCTCGTCGAGGACGACGAGCTGCGCGAGGCGATGGCCGCGAAGGGCCTCGGCACGCCGGCCACGCGCGCGGCGATCATCGAAGGCCTGCTCGGCGAGAAATACCTCGTGCGCGAAGGCCGCGAACTGATCCCGACCGCGAAGGCATTCCAGCTGATGACGCTGCTGCGCGGGCTCGGCGTGAAGGAACTCACCGCGCCCGAGCTCACCGGCGAATGGGAATACAAGCTGTCGCAGATGGAGCGCGGCAACCTCGGGCGTGAAGCGTTCATGCAGGAAATCGCCCGCATGACGCAGCAGATCGTCAAGCGCGCGAAGGAATACGATTCCGACACGATCCCCGGCGATTACGCGACGCTCGAGACGCCGTGCCCGAACTGCGGCGGCCAGGTGAAGGAAAACTACCGCCGCTTCGCGTGCACGAAGTGCGAGTTCTCGATCTCGAAGATCCCGGGCAGCCGGCAGTTCGAGATTGCGGAAGTCGAGGAGCTGCTGCGCGAGAAGACGATCGGCCCGCTGTCCGGCTTCCGCAGCAAGATGGGCCGCCCGTTCTCGGCGATCCTCAAGCTGTCCTTCGACGACGAGACGAAGAACTACAAGCTCGAGTTCGATTTCGGCCAGGACACGGGTGGTGAGGAAGGCGAGGCGCCCGACTTCTCCGCGCAGGAGCCGGTCGGCGCGTGCCCGAAGTGCAAGGGGCGCGTGTTCGAGCACGGGATGAGCTACGTGTGCGAGCACTCGGTGGCCAACCCGAAGACCTGCGACTTCCGCTCGGGCAAGGTGATCCTGCAGCAGGAAATCACGCGCGAGCAGATGGGCAAGCTGCTGGCCGACGGCCGCACGGATCTGCTGCCGAACTTCAAGTCGTCGCGCACGGGCCGCAACTTCAAGGCCTTCCTCGTGAAGCAGCCGGACGGCAAGATCGGCTTCGAGTTCGAGAAGAAGGAGCCGAAGGCCGCCGCCGCGAAGAAGACGGCAAAATCGGCGACGACGGATGCCGAAACCGTGACGGAAGGCGCCGAAGAGAAACCGGCACCGGCTCGCAAGACCGCCGCCAAGACCGCGACCAAGACGGCCGCTCGCAAAACGACGGCGCGCAAGACCGGCTCGTAACGATCCGGCCGCCGGGGCTTCCCCCGGCGCATCCGGCTCCGGCAGGCAGCCATAAAAAAACGCGGATCGATCGCTCGATCCGCGTTTTTTCTTTGTGCCGGCGGCAACCGCCGCCCGGCCGTCGCGCCGTTACAGCGGCGACGGCACCGCGACGCGCGTGCGCGACGAACGCGGCAGGCGCGGCGACAGGTTCGGGTCGGCCGCTTCCGGCTGCTCGGCACGCGTCTCCACACCGATCGGCGCCAGCGCAGAGCTCTGCGCGGCCCACTGCTCGCCCATCATCGCGTCGGTCGAGTGGCTGAAATGCTCGACGAGGTGGTCGATGAACGTGCGCACCTTCGCGGGCAGGTGGCGCCGGCTCGGGTAAGCGATGTTGATCTCGACCTGCGGCAGCCGGAAATCCGGCAGCAGCCGCACGAGCGCGCCACGCGCGATGTCGCTGCCGATCAGGTAGCTCGGCAGGATCGCGACCCCCATCCCGAGCAGCGCGAACTGGCGCAGCATCGCGGTGTTGTTCGCGACGATCACGTTGGTCGGGCGCACGCGCACTTCGCCGTCCGGACCCGTGAACACGCGCTCGTCGCCCCAGTATTCGGTCGGCAGGCTCAGGCTCGGGTGCTCGGCGAGATGCTCCGGATGGGTCGGCACGCCGTGCTTCTCCAGATAGCTCGGCGTCGCGCACACGGTCATGCAGCCGGTAGTCAGGCGCCGCGTGACGATGCTCGCGCTGCGCATCTGGCGCGTGACGACGATGCCGACGTCGAAGCCTTCCTCGACGAGATCGACCTGCCGGTCGACCAGCGTGAGATCCGGCACCACTTTCGGGAAATTCTCCGTGTACGACTGCAACACGGGCGCGAGGTTATGCAGGCCGAACACGACCGGCGCGACGATGCGCAGCGTGCCGACCGGCTCGTGATTGCGCGCGACGACCATCTGTTCGACGTCCTCGAGCTCATCGAGGATCTGCCGGGCACGCTCCAGATAGACCTGGCCCGACTCCGTCAGGGAAAGGCTGCGCGTGGTGCGGTTCAGCAAACGCGTGCCGAGCCGGCCTTCCAGATCGGCGACGTGACGCGTCGCGACCGCGTTGGAGATATCCATTGCACTCGCGGCCCGCGCAAAACTGCCGAGATCTGCAACCTTGACGAACACGCGCATCGACTGCAAATGATCCATAAACGACTCCTGCCGCTGTTACAACTTCAAAAAGATGAAGCAAATGCGTAATTCTCCTACGACAGCGGAAATGATGCAGAGTTGCTCAACAAGGCCCCTGTTGACGATAAAAATAGTCAAAAATCCTCGCCTTCTGCGGATAGTTGATCCAATTATTCTGATTGGAGCAACAATTGGGTGAACCTCGTCGAGTAAGTGGCCGAATCAGGAAGGACGTATTTGATGCGACACAACAGCGCACCCTTCCACCCGTCTCGCAAGCGGCGCCGGGTCAGGCTGCCGCCAATTGCGGCGGAGCGTAACAACCTGTTAAAAAGACACCATGGAGGCGGCCGACGTAGCATCATGTCGGCCCCGGCCGGGCGGGACGGGTGCGCGACGTGCGCCGCCGCCACCGCCGCTTTCAACGCGCGACACCCGCTCACCATGAAAATTGCCATCCTCGACGACTACCAGGACGCCGTCCGCAAGCTGAACTGCTTCGAGATGCTTGCCGACCACGACGTAAAGGTCTTCAACAATACGGTGCGCGGATTGGGACAGCTCGCCAGCCGTCTGGCGGAAGTCGAGGCGCTCGTGCTGATTCGCGAACGGACCCCGATTTCGTCGCAACTGCTCGCCAAGCTGCCGAACCTGCGCATGATCAGCCAGACCGGCCGCGTGTCGAGCCACATCGATCTCGAAGCCTGTACCGACCGCGGCATCGCGGTGCTCGAAGGCACGGGCTCGCCGGTCGCGCCCGCCGAACTGACCTGGGCACTCGTAATGGCCGCCCAGCGCCGCATTCCGCAGTACGTCGCGAACCTGAAGCAGGGCGCGTGGCAGCAGTCGGGCCTGAAGACGTCGGCGATGCCGCCGAACTTCGGCCTCGGCCAGGTGCTGCGCGGCCAGACGCTCGGTATCTGGGGCTACGGCAAGATCGGCCGGCTCGTCGCCGGCTACGGCAAGGCGTTCGGGATGAACGTGCTGATCTGGGGCCGCGAGCATTCGCTCGAGGCCGCGCGCGCCGACGGCTATACGGCCGCCGAAAGCCGCGAAGCGCTGTTCGAGCAGAGCGACGTGCTGTCGCTGCACCTGCGCATGCATGACGACACGCGCGGGATCGTGAAGCAGGAAGACCTGATGCGGATGAAGCCGACGTCGCTGCTCGTCAACACGAGCCGCGCCGAACTGCTCGAGGAAAATGCACTGGTCAACGCGTTGTCGCACAACCGTCCGGGGATGGTCGCGATCGACGTGTTCGAGAGCGAGCCGATCCTGCAGGGCTACAGCCTGCTGCGCATGGAAAACGTGATCTGCACGCCGCACATCGGCTATGTCGAGCGCGAAAGCTACGAGCTGTATTTCAGTGCAGCGTTCCGGAACATTCTCGCGTTCGACGACGGCGACATGTCGAGCGTCGCCAACCCGGAAGCGCTGACGCCGATCCGCAAGCGCTGACCGCACGGGCTGCGCACGCCGCGCGGCCCGCTTTTCCGATTCCCGCCATCAGGCGGCCACGCGGCCGCCCGTCATCGCGTCGACGCGCGTGAGGAAATGCTCGCCGTCGCGCCGCCCGAGGTCGTACGCATGTCGCATCTGCGACGGGCTCGTGTAATCCCAACTCGAAATCGGCACCTTGCTCGACGGCTGGACGTACAGCCGCCGCTGCTCGCCATGCGCGACCGTGAACATCTGCGGGCGCGGATACAGCCGCGTGACGAGCACCAGCACGTCGCCCGGCGCCGGGTCGAGCGCGTCGACCGGCACGTTGTCGACCATCCCGCCATCGAGCACGGGCCGGCCACCGCGGCGCAGCACCGGCGTGAACGGCGGCGTGCAGGACGACTGCAGGATCAGGTCGGCGAGTTCGTCGACTCGCGTGCAGGCCTGCGCGCGCACGAATTCCGGCCGAAAGCCGAGCGTGCGCCCGAGTGTCGGATGCAGCGTCTTGCGCACGTACTTCTCGATGTTGTACGCGACGAGGCCGGCGGCAACTGCGCTGCGTGCGCCGAGCCAGCGCGGCACGTGCGACACGCCGATGCGGATCTCCGGCGCCGCGGCAAGCTGCGCGAACGGCTCGCCGTAGATGTCGAGCAGCGCCTGACGGTAAATCCGGTAATGCGGAAACACGGGCTCGCGCCCGAACAGGTTGCCCCAGTACGCGTTCTTCCGGTTGTGGCGCAGCGCCTCTTCGTAATAGCGCATCACCCAGGCGGCGTCGCGCGTATACAGCATGCACGCGGTCGCCGCGCCGGCCGAGATGCCGGTGATCACGCGCGGGCGCAAGCCGAGCGCCGGCTGGACGACGTCCCAGAAGCCGGCCTGCCACCAGCAGCGATTGCCGCCGCCCGCGAAGACGATCTGGTCGAACATCGCGCCGCTCAGCTGATGAGCGCGTAGGTCGACGTCGCGTGGACCGCCATCTTGCCGTCCTCGTCGAACAGCTCGACTTCGCCGAATACGAGATTGCGGCCCATCCGCAGCACGCGCGCGGTGACGAGCACGTCGCCCTTGCGCACGGGACGCATGAAGTTCGTGTTCAACGATACGGTCGTCATCGGCCGGAACTCGCCGAGCGCGACCGAGATCGCGACCACCATTGCGGTGTCGGCGGCCGCCGTGAACACCTGGCCGCAGATCACACCGCCCGAATGGCGGAATTCGCCGGAAAACGGCAGGCGCAGCGTGACGCTGTCGTCGCCGATCGACACAGGGACCAGACCGAGCGAGCGGACCCAGGGGGCCAGCAGGCGATCCAGCAATTCGCGGACTGCGTTTTCGTCCATCTTCGAAAGCCCAGAAAGTGTTGCGCGACCGCCGCGCAACACGGTGGCGTCATCATACCGGGAGCGCGGAAACTGCGATCGCTCGTTATCGGGCCGACAGCTGCGGTTGTCGTGACGAAATATTTTGGGAAATTTGCAGAAAGGGCTTGCAAGACCCGAAATACCCATGCATAATCTTTCTTCTGTTGGGGGCGTTAGCTCAGTTGGTAGAGCAGCGGACTCTTAATCCGTAGGTCGAGTGTTCGAGTCACTCACGCCCCACCAGGAATTCCGAAGCCCGGTTAGCGAAAGCTAACCGGGCTTTTTCCTTTTCCGCCGCCGCACTCGCGACGCGCGCCCCCCCCTTTCGCAGTACGCCACCGCACGCCCGTTCCGCATCGTTTCCGCTAGAATCGTCCGACAAATATCACACGACCGGCGCAGGCACTGCCGTTTGCCCGCCGGCACTGAGAGAACATGGGACGTCACACATGGAAGCATGTAACCGAGACGCGACCATTCAGAGAGCCTGGTTGCGCCGATATCGGCGAGTCCGTCGGGACACGCCACTCCCCCGATCACACCGGCATCCGCAGTGCGACGCACGAACCGGATCCGGTCATGCCGGGTAAGGACGCGCTCGTCGCAATCGCGCTCGGCGTCCTGCTGCTCGTGCTGGCTGGCATGCTCGCCGTCACGGCCGGCCAGGCGACCGGCCAGCTGGTTCGGGCGCCGGGCACCGTCGTGCGCATCGTGCAGGACAGCGACGCGATGCGCGCGTATCGGCCGATCGTCGCGTACCTCGCGAACGACGGCCAGCGCCGCGAAGTCGCCGGCAATACCGCATCGACCGCCCCCGCCTACGACATCGGCGAGAACGTCGAGGTATGGCTCGACCCGACCCACCCCGAACGCCCCGCACTGATCGACGATTTCGCGCAACGCTGGTTTCCAGCCGCCGTGCCGGCGCTGCTCGCCATCGCGTCGTTCGCGATCGGCGGCCTCCTGATCGTCGGCGAACGCCGCCGCCGGTCGTCCGCCCCGCCGCCGGCCCGCCCTGCCCGCAAGCACGCGCGGAGCCGCTGGGATATCGCGATCGTGCTGATTCCGATCGCGATCGGCACGGGCTTCGTCGCCGGTGCCGGCGCGGCCGGCCTGCGTCAGTGGCAGATCGTCCACCACTATGCGCGTTCGACCGGCCATGTCGTCGAGATCGCTAAAAACGCGCGCTCGACCCGCTCGCGCACGTCGCTGTATTCGGCGATCGTCGCGTTCACGACCGACAGCGGACGCCAGATCACGTTCGCCCAGGGCTCGGCGTCGTCACATCCGGGCCTGCACGAAGGTGAAGCGGTCAACGTGCTGTACGACCCCGTCACCCCCGAGCGCGCGATCGTCGACCGCTTCTGGGATCGCTGGGGCCTCACGGCCATCCTGTTCGTGATCGGCGCGCCGTTCCTCGCCGCCGGGCTGTTCATCGCCGTGACGCTCTGGCCGGAACACCCGCCGCACGAAGCCGCTCGATGACGCTCGCGCGCCGGCCGCGCACCGCGTGGCACGGCAACCGGCTCGGCGCGGGCGTCACCGCTCCCTGAACGCCTCCACCTTCGCGCGATTCCCGCACGTGCGCATGTCGCACCAGCGGCGCCCGACGCCGCGGCCGCGATCGACGAAGAACCACGTGCACCGGCCGCACTGCCGCACCCGCGCGAAATCGTCGCTGCGCAGCAGTTGCTCGAAGCCGAGCGCAGCCGCATCGACCCAGCGCGACGCGGCGCGCGCGTCGGGCCGCCATGCGAACCGGCCGTCGACCGCATCGAACGCGCTGCGCCCGATCGCCTCGCGGATCGCGACGGCGAGCCGGTCCGCCGCGCGCGCGCCGGCCGTGCCGCCGCCGCTTCCGGCCGTCAGGTGCGCGATCGCGACGTACGCATCCTCGCGAAAACGATGCAGCGCCGCCAATGCGTCCGCACCGTCCTGCCGCGCATGACGCAGAAGCCGCGCCAGATCGGCCGGCGCGAGCAGCCCCGATCGTTCGGCCCACGCATGCACGGCCGGCCAGTCGACGAGCTTGTCCGCGTCGCGCGTCTTGCCCGTGTCGGCCACCGTATTGAGGAAGTCGAGCGCCGGATGGCCGCCGACGAAATCGGCCGCACCCCATTCGTGCGCGGGTCGCTCACGCTCGTATCGAGTAACCATTTAATTTCACCTATCGGTTTCACACCCGGACGATCCGGAGTAACCTGTTAACAACCAAAACAGGTTAGCACGGAGATGCCGATGCTCGAACTCGCCAATCGCTTCATGTTCGAAGGCCACCGGATTGCCTGGGGCTCGCTCGGCGAAGGCCCGCCGCTCGTGCTCGTGCACGGCACGCCGTTTTCGTCGCAGGTGTGGCGCCGGATCGCGCCGTGGCTCGCGCGGCGTCATCGCGTGTTCTTCTACGACCTGCTCGGCTACGGTCAATCCGACATGCCGGACGCGGATGTATCGCTCGGCCGCCAGAACGGGCTGTTCGGCGCGATGCTCGATGAGTGGAAGATTTCACGCCCGCGCGTGCTCGCGCACGACTACGGCGGCGCAACCGTGCTGCGCGCGCACTTCCTCGACGGCATCGCCTACGCGGACCTCACGCTCGTGAATCCGGTCGCGATCGCGCCGCAGGGTTCGCCGTTCGTGCGCCACGTCGCGCAGCACGAAGCCGCCTTCACCGGATTGCCCGCGTATGCGCATCACGCACTCGTGACGGCCTATCTCGGCAATGCGGTCGCCCGGCCGCTGAGCGACGACGCGCTGTCGATCTACCGCGCGCCGTGGCTCACACCCGACGGTCAGGCCGCGTTCTATCGCCAGATCGCGCAGATGCGCCAGCGCTACATCGAGGAAGCCGAGGCGCGTTATGCGCCGCCGGACTTTCCGGTGCGCATCGTGTGGGGCGAGGACGATGCGTGGATTCCGCTCGAACAGGGGCAGGCGCTGGCCGATCGCATCGCGAACGGCCAGCTGATCAGGGTGCCGCGCGCGGGCCACCTGGTGCAGGAAGATGCGCCGGAGGCGATCGTCGCGGCGGTGCTCGACGGATCAGGGCAAGGTTGACGCCGCCGGTAATGCTGGTCGCGGGTCGCGTCAGAACACCGGCACGCCCGGCGCGAGTGTCGAGATGAACTTCGCGGTGCGCGGATCGCGCGGGCCGCCGAACAGGTCGCGCGACGCACCGGCCTCGACGACGCGGCCCTCTGCGAGAAACACCGCGTCGTGCGCGATCGATGCGGCCAGTCGCAGGTCGTGCGTCGCCATCAGCATCGTCGTGCCTTCGCGCGCGAGCTGGCGCAGCACCTCGACCACTTCGACCGACAACTCCGGATCGAGCGCCGACGTCGGCTCGTCGCACAGCAGCACCTGCGGCGACGGCGCGAGCGCACGTGCGATCGCGACGCGTTGCTGCTGGCCGCCCGACAGCGTGCCGGGCCACGCGTCGGCCTTGTCCGCGATGCCGACCTTCTCGAGCAGTTCGAGCGCGCGTTCGCGGGCCCGTTCGCGCGGCCAACGCTGCACGGTGACGAGCCCTTCCATCACGTTCTGCACGACGCTAAGGTGCGGAAACAGCTGGAAGTTCTGGAACACCATGCCGGTCTGGCGGCGCACCGCAAACACCGCGTCGCGCGCCGGCCGGTACGCCGGCGAGAAGTCGATGCGTGCATCGCCGACCGTCAGCGTGCCCGCCTCAGGCACTTCGAGCAGGTTCACGCAACGCAGCAGCGTGCTCTTGCCGCTGCCGGACGGCCCGATCAGCGCCGTCACGCTGCCGGGCTGCAACGCGAGGTCGATCCCGTGCAGCACACGATGCGTGCCGAACGACTTGTCGATGCGTTCGAGCCGGATCATCGCCACTCCGCCTGGAACAGCGCGTGACGGCCGAAGCGGATTTCGAGGCGACGCTGCAGCGTGGACAGCACCGAGCTGAGCAGCAGATAGATCAGCGCGGCTTCCGTATAGAGAATCATCGGCTCGTAGGTCACGGCCGCGATCCGCTGCGCGGCCTGGAAGATCTCCGGCACGGTCAGCACCGCCGCGAGCGAGGTGTCCTTCACGAGCGAAATGAACGCATTCGACAGCGCCGGCAGCGCGACGCGCGCGGCCTGCGGCAGGATCGCGCGGCGCAGCGCCTGCGGGCGCGTCATCGCCATCGAGTATGCGGCCTCCCACTGCCCCTTCGGAATCGATTCGATCACGCCACGGATCACCTCGGCGTTGTACGCGCCGACGTTCAGCGAGAAACCGATCACGGCGGCCGTCAGCGGATCGAGCACGATGCCGACGCTCGGCAGGCCGTAGAAGATCACGAACAGCTGCACGAGCAGCGGCGAACCGCGAAACAGCCAGATGTAGAAACGCACGGCGGCCTGCGCCCAGCGCGGCCCGAACAGCCGCACGAGCGCCGCGCCGAAGGCGAGCAGCAGGCCGATCGCGAACGACGCGAGCGTGAGCGGCACCGTGAACACGAGCCCCGCGACGAGCAGGGGCCGCAGCGATTCCGCCATCAGGTGAAGCCAGGCCGGCATCGTTCAACCTCGCGTCACGGCTGCGACACGTCGCGACCGAAATACTTCTGCGAGATCTTCGCGTAGGTACCGTCTGCCTTGATGTCCGCGAGCGCCTTGTCGATCGCCGCCACCAGCGCGGGGCTGCCCTTGCGCAGCAGCACGCCCGATGCGTCGCTCGCGCCGCCCGTGTCGGTCGCCGCGATCTTCAGTTTCGCGTCCGGCTTGTGCTTGCGGAAATCGAGGTACGACAGCGAATCGTTGATCGTCGCGTCGACGCGCCCCGAGCTCAGCAGGTCGATCGATTCGTTGAAGCCCTGCACGGGCACCACATCTGCGCCGTGCGCGGCCGCGAGCTTGCCGAAATTGCTGGTCAGCGTGTTCGCGGATTTCTTGCCCTTGAGATCGTCGAACGAGCGGATCGTCGTGTTGTCCGCGCGCACGATCAGCACCGCGCGCGACGTGATGTACGGCGTCGAGAAATCGTATTTCGCCTTGCGCGCGTCGGTGATCGACACTTCGTTGACGACCGCGTCGTAGCGGTTCACGTCGAGGCCCGCGATCAGCCCGTCCCACTTGCCTTCGACGAACTGCGGCTTCACGCCGAGACGCTGCGCGATCGCGGTCGCGATGTCGACGTCGAAGCCCGTCAGCTTGCCGGTTTCGTCGTGGTACGTGAACGGCGCGTAGGTGCCTTCGGTACCGACCCGGAACACGCCGGACGACTTGATCTGCGACAGGTCGTCGGCAGCCAGAGCGCTCGTGACCGAAACGGCCTGCAGCATGGCGACGACCAGGATGGAACGAAGGAATTTCATGGTGCGGACCCCGAATGATTGGAGGGAATATTCCCGAGGCACATGCATGCCGTTCGAGAGGTCCGCGAATTCTACCGACGCGTCGAAGCGCGGCAAAAACGCAAATCGGCTATCGATATGAGCGCGTCGAATAACGCGCCGGCCGGCCACGCTCATCCCGCAGATGAAATCCGTCGCGATGCAGCACGACGATCGTCCGACGATTCGTTACCGGCGGTTACAGAAGCGACACCGCGGTATCACCCATTCGGCATGCGCTACGTACCATGAAGACAGGTGAACCTGTTGCTCGCGGGCCTTGCCCCCACGAGCGGAGTGAACGGCAAATGAAACGCATCCTGTTGTCCAGTGCGCTCGGCATCGCGGCCGCCTGCCTGTCGGCAAGTGCGTTCGCGCATGCCGACATCGGCGTGTACTTCGGCGTGCCGGGGCCGGTGATCGAGGCGCCGCCGCCTGTCTACTACACGCCGCCGCCCGTCGTGTACGAGCCTGCGCCGGTCTATTACGGCCCGTACTACGGCGAATATCGCTATCGCCGCTACCGGCACGACAACGGCTGGCATCGCGGCCGGCGACATCACCGCGACGACGACGACGATTGACCGTCGCCTGGCGCCCGTCGCAGGCGCATCCCGCCGGGGGACATTCCGCGCGCCGGCCTTCGAGCCGGCGCGTCCGCATTACACGTCACTTACCACGGCAGCGAATACGTCTTCGTATTCGTGAAGCTCTTCATCGCTTCCTGCACGCCTTCCTTGTAGCCGAGCCCCGAATCCTTCACGCCGCCGAACGGCGTCAGTTCGAGCCGGTAGCCCGGTACTTCGCGCACGTTCACGCTGCCGACTTCCAGCTCGGTGATGAAGCGCGTAATGCTGTCGAAGCGGTTCGTGC
>NZ_JAAGPM010000099.1:0-29946 GCF_017104865.1 Burkholderia sp. Ac-20349 | reverse complement strand
TGCGCCGCGTCGAGCTTGCGCAGCGGCTGGCCGCGCGCACCGGCGACCGGCCCGATCCGCGCGCGCTCGGCAACACGCTGCTCGCCGGTTCGTTGAGCGCACCGACCGCGGCCGCGCTGTCGCGCGCCGAAAGCGCGACCACGTCGCTCGCGCTGCTGCTCGTCTCACCCGATTTCCAACGGAGATGACCATGGCACTGTCCCGCCGACAATTCCTGAGCGTGGCCGCCGCCGGCGCCGGCGCGATCCTCGTCGCGCCGCGGATCGTGTTCGCGAACGTCGCGACCGACCGGCGCTTCGTGTTCGTGATCCAGCGCGGCGCGGCCGACGGCCTGAATATCGTCGTCCCGTATGCCGAGCCCGCGTATGCAGCGCTGCGCGGCCCGCTCGCGATCGACACGTCGGCCGCGACACGGCTCGACGGCACGTTCGCGCTGCATCCGTCGCTCGTGCAGACCGCGCAGTTGTACCGCGACGGGCAGGCGCTGTTCGTCCATGCGATCGCGTCGCCGTATCGCGACCGTTCGCATTTCGACGGCCAGAACGTGCTCGAGACCGGCGGCCGCGCACCGTACCAGGTAAAGGACGGCTGGCTGAACCGGCTCGCCGCGCTGCTGCCGGCCACGCGCGAAAGTGCGATCGCGTTCGCGCCGACCGTGCCGCTCGCGTTGCGCGGCACCGTGCAGGCTGCGTCGTACGCGCCATCCGGGTTGCCGGCCGCGCCGGACGACCTGCTCGCGCGCGTGTCGGCGCTCTATGAGGCTGACGCGCAGCTCGGCCCGCTGTGGCAATCGGCGATGGATGCGCGCGGACTCGCCGGCGATGCCCATGCGCGGCAGGATCCAGCGGGTGTCGGCAAGCTCGCCGCGACGTTCCTCGCGCGCGACGACGGCCCGCGCATCGCGATGATCGAGACGGGCGGCTGGGACACGCACAGCGCGCAGAACGCGCGGCTCGCGAATCAGCTGAAAGCACTCGACACGATGCTCGCTGCGCTGCGCGACGGCCTCGGGCCCGCGTGGCAGCAGACCACGGTGCTGGTCGCGACCGAGTTCGGCCGCACGGCTGCCGCGAACGGCACCGGCGGCACCGATCACGGGCAGGCGTCGGTCGCGATGCTCGCGGGCGGTGCGGTCGCCGGCGGCCGCGTGATCGCCGACTGGCCGGGTTTGCGGCCGGGCGACCTGTACGAAGGGCGCGACCTGAAGCCGACCGCGTCGCTCGACGCGCTGATCTCGGGCGCCGCCGCCGAAAGCCTGCGGCTCGATCCGCACCGCACCGCGTCCGCGCTGTTCGCGGAAAGCGGTGCGACGCGGCCGATGAGCGGGCTGATTCGCGGAGCCGCGTGACGCGCCGCGTTGCCGTATCGGCACTGAATCCATCCACTACACAACAGGGAGAATGCAAGATGTTGAAGATGCGATCCGTTTCGCTCACCGTGCTGGTCGCGGCCAGTGCGACGCTGCTGTCCGCGTGCGTGGTCGAACCCGTGCGACCGCCGCAGCCGGCGCCGGTCGTCGAGGTACCGACTCCGATGCCCGCGCCAGGCTATCGCTGGGCGAAGGGGCATTACCGGTGGGCCGGCAATCACTGGGCGTGGGTGCCCGGGCACTGGGTGGGCGTGTACTGATCGGGCGTAACGTGCCCCGCGGCGCGGGTGCGGAAGAGGCGGGGCAGCGTATTGAAATGCGATGCGCGTTGCCCTAAGCTGCCGGATCCCGGCGACGGGCATCCGGCGACGGGCATCCCCGTTCGTCCGTCACGGCGAGTCGATCCACGGCCGCCGTTTTCTACCTCACGGCACCCACATGAAAGCATGGCTCGTTGCGCTGGCCGTCGCGGCCGGCATGACCGGCGCGCACGCCGCGTCGTTCAACTGCGCGAAAGCGTCCACGTTCGTGGAGCGCGAAATCTGCGCCAATCCGACGCTGTCGCGTCTCGACGATGCGCTCAACGCGGATTACCAGCACATGCTCTACGACTTCAGCAACTATCCGGTCGAGGATCCGCCCGAGTATGAGCAGTTCATGGCGACCCAGAAGGCATGGCTGAAGGCGCGTAACCGCTGCACGACGACGCAGTGCCTGATCGACAGCTACCGCAAACGCATCGACGTGATGTGCGGGCAAATCGACTGGCAGGTGAAAGGCGATCGCGCGAAATGCCGCAGCAATGGCGGCCTGGGCGGGCTCGAGCTCGATCACTGAGCGCGGACACGTTGCGCGAGCCGGGATCCGTCAGGCCGGTGCGCGCCTACCACCCGATCCGGTGTTTCTCCTCCGTCTCGCGATGCCGCCAGTCGTCGTCCGCGTGCAGGTACTGGCTCGTCGTCGTGAGCGACACGTGGCCGAGGTTGTCGCGCACGAGCCGCAGGTCGACGCGGCCGTCGGCCATGTGCGAGCCCGCGCTGTGGCGCAGCCAGTGCGCGGACGCCTGTTCGAGCACGCGCGCCTGCTGCTCGCCGGCTTCGCCGTTCGCGCGCAACCGGTCGGCCGCATGCCGGAACACCTGCTTCACGATCCCGTGCAGCGCCGCGCGCGTGAGCGGCTTGCGCGTCTGGCCGACCGGCAGCACGAGCGGCGTGGGCTCGCCGTCGGACGGCAACGCGGGCAGGCCATGCGCACGCCGGTAGCGCGACAGCTCGGCCATCATTTCGTCGGTGGCCGGCACGAGCCGCTGCCGGCCGCCTTTGCCCGTCACGTCGAGCCACCAGCGGTCGCGCCCGTCCGCGTCGCGCCGGCAGAAGAACTGGCCCATCGTCGTGTCGGCCGCTTCGGTGATGCGCAACCCGCCGAGATACAGCAGCGTGAACAGCCAGCGCGCGCGATCCGCATGGAAGCCAGCACGCGCGTCGTCGCGCGGCATCGCGGCGATCGTGTCCTTGACCGACTGCCACAGCGGCTGCCCGAGATGGCGCGTGACGCGCGGCGCGGGCCGGCGCTGCCGCTGCCGCGACAACGCGAGCGGGTTGCCGGCCAGGTAGCCGGCCTGCACGAGCCACGAGAACATCACGTTCAGGATCACCAGCGCCTGCCGCTGGCTGGCCGCCGACAGCGGCCCGTAGAACGGCCGCCAGCGCGGATCGTCGCGCGGATGCTTGCGCCCGCCGTTCGCGCACCACAGGTCGGCCGGCGCGGGGGCGAGCAGGAACTGCCGGTACACGATCAGATCTTCGTGCGTGAGCGACGACAGCGGCTTGCCGCACGCGATCACGGCCCACAGCAGCAGGCGTTCGGCTTCCTTGCGATAGTTCTGGAACGTGGTCGGCGTATCGACGAAGCGTGCGAGCCACGCGCGCACCGCGTCGAGATCGTTGGTCGCGGCAATCTGCGGATGCGCGCTGTTCGAGCGGTTGGTGCCCGTGCGTCCGTCGAGCGTGGCCGGCACGGTCAGCGCATCGATCGGCAGCGGGCGCAGCGCGGTGTCGGACGGAACGGGTGAGGTCATGCGAAGCGGGGTGCGTTGCGCGGATCGTGCGCTGGGAGCCGGGCGGACGAACGCAGCGCGATCAGGCATATCGGGAAGCGCCGATGGTACACGATCGCCACACGGCGAACCCGCCGGCGACGATCGCTTTGCTCAGGCGACGGTATGCCGTTCGGCAACGGCCCGATGAGCGTCGCCTGTCGCATGATGCCGATCAGCGATAGATCCGCTGCATGAGGGGCGCTCTGGCGGCGACGTACGCGGCCGAACCGGCTCACCGCAACGTGACGCCTCGCAAGCGACATCCGGCGAACGAGGGGCAGATCGATGCTTGTAAGCTGTTTGTGAACTTTCTTGTCGCACCGGTCGTCTAACCGGCCCTCCAACGCTTCCTGAGGACCATCAGATGATTTGCTCATCCAGAACGCTGCTCGGCGCGGCCGTCATTGCCGGCAGCACGCTCCTCGCCGGATGCCAGACCGACGCAGTCACCACGTCGCCGAACGCGGTGCGCCCGGCCGATGCCAAGCCGGTGACGAAGACTGTCTATGTCGCGCCGCAATCCGCGCGCTGCACCGGCGTCGCGCCGATGGAGTGCCTGCAGGTGCGCAGCAGCCCGAGCGAGCCGTGGAGCCTGTGGTACGCCGGCATCGAAGGCTTCGCGTATCAGCCCGGTTACCTGTACACGCTTGAAATCGACGAATACCGCGTCGCGCAGCCGCCGGCCGACGGCTCGTCGATCCGCTGGGTGCTCAAGCGCGTCGTCGAGCGCCGCGCGGCGAACTGACGGCCGCGCTCACGCGGACGGGCGCGCCGCCGCACCGGCTGGCGGCGCGGCCGTATCGATCCGCCGGAACACGACGGACGACAGCAGCGTCACCAAACCCATGCAGGCGAACGACAGCATGAACCCGTGCGCCATCGAGCCCCGATAGGCGGCAAACACGTTGACGAGGCCGCCGCCGATCGACACGCCGAGCCCCATCGCCAGCATCTGCATCATCGTGAACAGGCTGTTGCCGCTGCCGGCGTCGGCATGCGACAGCCCCTTGAGCGTCACGCCGTTCATCGCCGCGAACTGCATCGAGTTCGCGGCGCCGAACACGATCAGCAGCACGCCTTCCAGCACCGGCGCGGGGCGTGTCGACACCAGCGCGAACCCCGCGATCGCACACCCGACGATTCCCGTATTCACGACCAGAAATGCCGCGTAGCCGAAGCGCTTCACGAGCGGCGCGATCCAGCGTTTCGCGATGACGCCCGCGATCGCGGCCGGCAGCAGCATCAGCCCCGACTGCAGCGGCGTATAGCCGAGCTGCACCTGCATCAGCAGCGGCAGCATGAACGGCACCGAGCTCGTGCCGATCCGGCACAGCAGGTTGCCGAGCAGCCCCGAGCCGAAGTTCGGCTCGCGGAACAGCCCGAGCCGGAACAGCGGCTGCGCGCGGCGCCGCGCATGCGGCAGGTAGGCAAGCGCGCTCGCCAGGCCGACGATGGCCAGCCCGGCCGACCACGCCGCGCGATGCGCGGGCATCGGCGGATCGATCGCGAGCGACAGCGCGATCATCGCAATGGACAGCAGCGCGCAGCCGACGAAGTCGAACGGTGGCGGCTGCGTCAGCTGGTCGTGCGGCAGATAGCGCTGCACCGCGAGGAAGCCGACCATGCCGACCGGCACGTTGACGATGAACACCCAGTGCCACGAGATCGCCTGCGTGAGCCAGCCGCCGAGCGTCGGCCCGGCGATCGGCCCGAGCTGCGCGGCGACCGACACGAACGCGAGCGCCGACACGTACTGCTCGCCCGGCACGCGCCGCAGCACGGCGAGCCGCCCGATCGGCAGCAGCATCGACCCGCCGATGCCTTGCAGCGCGCGTGCGGCGACGAGCTGGCCGAGCGTATGCGACGCCGCGCAGCCGATCGACGCGAGCACGAACACGAGAATCGCGAGCGAGAACACGCGGCGCGTGCCGAACCGGTCGGCCAGCCAGCCGGACGCGGGCGTGAGCATCGCCATCGTCAGCGTATAGACGACCACGACGGGCTGCATCGCGAGCGGCGACGCGTGCAGGCTTTGCGCGATCGAAGGCAGGGCGGTGTTGACGATCGTCGTGTCGAGCGACTGCATGAAGAATGCAGCGGCGACGATCCAGAGCAGCGCGGTGTGTGTGGGTTCTCGGGACATGGCGAAATCGGTGGTGCAAAGGCCGGCGCGGGCGGCGCCTTGACGCGGTCCGCGGCGCCTGCCGGTCTTCAAGCGCTCGATGGTACCGATTCCGATGGTCATCGGGAAGCTGCCTGACGACGTTGACTGTCATCGGCCATGCCGATGACAATGCGGGGTGCTCAATCCCGTCTGGCTCAAGACGTTCGCGACCGTCACGAACTGCCGCAGCTTCACCGAAGCGGGCCGGCAGCTCGGGCTCAACCAGTCGAGCGTCAGCGAACACATCCGTCGTCTCGAAGAGAGCGTCGGCCGGCGGCTGTTCGTGCGCGACACGCATTCGATCGCGATGACGGCCGACGGCGAGGCGCTGCTCGTGCATGCGAACGTGATCCTGCAGGCGCTGAACCGCGCGGAATCGCAATTCCGCAAGCCGCGGCTGCAAGGGCTGGTGCGGCTCGGCGCGCCGGACGATCTCGCGCTCGTCGCGTTGCCGGACGTGCTCGCCGGGTTTCGCGCCGCGCACCCGGACGTCGCGCTGGAGATCACCACCGGCATGACGAGCCGGCTCTACGAAGGGCTGGACGCGGGCGCGCTCGACCTGATGATCGGCAAGCGGCGGCTCGGCGAGCGGCGCGGCACGCCGCTCTTGCGTGCGCGGCTCGAATGGGTCGCGCGTCCCGGCACGGTCGTCGATCCGGAGCGGCCGCGGCCGCTCGTGCTGGTCGCCGAGCCGAGCGTGACGCGCGGGATCGTCCTGAACGCGCTCGCGGAGAAGGGGATCGGCTGGGAAGTCGTGTGTTCGAGCAGCAGCCAGCCGGGGTGCATCGCGGCCGCGCGCGCGGGGCTCGGCCTGACCGCGACGTCGCACTATTTGTCGACGCGCGGGCTTGCGCCGCTGGTCAATGGCGACGCGCTGCCCGTGCTGCCCGACATCGAATTCATCGCGCTGGCCGCGAAGCGGCTCAGCCAGCCGGCGCGCACGCTGCTCGAATTGCTGGAAGCGAGCGACCTGCGCGCGCCGGGTACGGCCGCCTGACGCGGCCAACGGGCTGACGGCCCGACGCGCGGCGCTACGCGCCGGCGACCGCGAACGCGAACGCGAACGCGAAGCCCGCCGGGCCATGTGCGGCCTTGTGCGTCAGGCGGCCCGTTTCTGCGAAATCACCAGCAGCGCGCCGTTCTTGTCCTCCAGCACCGCGCGGTATTCGTGCGGCCCGGCCTGCACGGGCACGCGCACCGATGCGCCGGCCTTCACGACCCGCGCCATCGCCGCATACAGGTCGTCGTCCTCGTCGACGCGCAGCGTCAGCGCCGCGCGCTCGACGATCTGCTCGTCGCCCGCGACCAGCGCGATCGTCAGCGGGCCGCCGTCGAGCGCGCAATAGCGGTCGCCGTCGCGGAACTTCACGTTCAGGCCCAGGCCGTCGACGAACAGCGGCAGCGCCGTGTCGATGTCGGCGACCGGATACAGCAGCATCGATACCTTCATTCCCTCTCTCCCTTGTCGTTGGCCGGCGCATGCAAGGCGCCGCCGTTCGATGCTAGCGCGCGGTTCGCCGCGTCACGCAGTCCGATCGGATGACGGTGAAACCCCTCTGTCCCCGCCGGCGTGCCGGTACTCCGAACAGACGATGCCCGCGCCCGGCCGCGCGCCGACACTCCCATTCGTGGACCGTCGCGCTTCGTCCGTATCGTGCGGGCGGGCTGCACGACCCCGACTCGTCCAACAACCATGGAGACGCACGCAATGAAGTTTTCCCTCATCTACGAAGCCCAGACCACCGACGCATCGCGCGAGGGCGACCACCGGGTTTTCAAGGAGACGGTCGAACAGGCGCTGCTCGCCGAGCAGGTCGGCTTCGACACGATCTGGTGCGTGGAGCACACGTCGCTGACCAACTATGCGCACATGAGCGCGCCGGAAACCTTCCTTGCGTACCTGGCCGGCCGCACGACGCGTATCAGCCTCGGCCACGGCGTCGTGTGCCTGCCGCCGGCGATGAACCACCCGATCAAGGTCGCCGAGCGCGTCGCGCTGCTCGACATCCTGTCCGGCGGCCGCGTGCACTTCGGCGTCGGCAAGGGCGGCAGCCAGCAGGAAGCCGGTGCGTTCGGCTACGACCTCAACGAACTGCAGCCGATGATCGACGAATCGATGTACCTCGTGCCGAAGATGTTCGTGCAGGACGAGATCGAACACGACGGCAAGTACATCAAGATCCCGAAGCGCCCGATCCACCCGAAGCCGTTCCAGGATCCGCACCCGCCGATGTACCTGGCTTGTACGAACACCGACGCGCTGCTGCGCGCCGGCCAGCGCGGGATGGGCGCGCTGGTGCTCGGCTTCGGCGGCCCCGACGAAGTCGCGAAGAAGAACGCCGTGTACCGCGAAGCCTGGGCGAACCGCAAGCCGGAAGACCAGGTCGGCTTCCGCCCGACCCAGCACCTCGCGGCGCTGTGCCCGACGGTCGTGATGGCCGACGGCCAGGCAGCCCGCAAGATCGGCATCCGCGGCCAGCGCTATTTCATGGAATCGCTCGCGTACTGGTACACGGGCGGCGAGCGTCCGGATCCGGCGAAGTGGGGCGACGACCTCGTGCAGGCCGACACCGGCGAGATGGTGATCCGCTCGCGCTTCGCGTCGGAGGAAGTCGTCGTGAACTTCGCCGACCCGGCCCTCGCGATGATGAACCCGAACCATGCGTACGGCACGGTGGACGACTGCATCGGCTATGTCGGCCGCCTGCAGGAAGCCGGTGTCGACGAAGTGCTGTTCCTGTGCCAGATGGGCACGGTGCCGCACGAAGCGCAGATGGAGACGATCCGCAACATCGGCGAGCACGTGATCCCGTTCTTCAACAAGGAGAAGGAGCGCGCCTGCGCGTGATGCACCGGGCCGCGCCCGTCGTCCGGTCGGACGATGCGGCGCGGCGGCGCGAAGCCGACCATCGACGATGGCGAGCATCGCCCGCGGCCAGGCCGCGCCGAACAACTTTGAACGAGAGCAGGGCAGGCGCCGCGGCGCATCACCCGCTTCACAGGAGACATTCGTGCATCGCGACAACGATTCGAACGCACTGGCCGCCACGCTGATCGCCCGCGCCGAGGCGCTGGCGCCGACGCTCGCCGGCCGCGCCGCGCAGGCGGAAGCGCAGGGCCGCATCCCGGCCGAGACGATCGCCGACATGCAGGCCGCCGGCTTCTTCAAGGTGCTGCAGCCGAAACGCTACGGCGGCTACGAGCTCGATCCGCAAGCCTTCTTCGACATCCAGATGGCGCTGGCGCGCGGCTGCATGTCGACCGCGTGGGTGTACGGCGTCGTCGGCGTGCACAACTGGCAGCTCGCGCTGTTCGACGCGCGCGCGCAGCAGGACGTGTGGGGCAACGATCCGACGACGCTGATCGCGTCGACCTACATGCCGGTCGGCCGCGTGACGCCGGTCGACGGCGGTTTCCGCCTGTCCGGTCACTGGAAGTTCTCGAGCGGCAGCGAGCTGTGCGAATGGGTGTTTCTCGGCGCGCTGGTGCCACCGGCCGAAGCCGGCCAGCCGCCCGAATACCGCACCTTCCTGCTGCCGAAAGCCGACTACCGGATCCAGCAGGACTGGGACGTGCTCGGCCTGCGCGCGACGGGCAGCCACGACATCGTCGTCGACGATGTGTTCGTGCCCGCGTACCGCACGCACAAGGCGATCGACGGGATGATGGGCACGAGCCCGGGCCTGGCCGTCAACGATGCGCCGCTGTTCAAGCTGCCGTTCGCGCAGATCTTCGTGCGTGCGGTGTGCACGTCGTGCATCGGCGCGCTGCAGGGCGCGCTCGACGATTTCACCGGCTATGCGGCGACACGCGTGTCGGCCAACAGCGGCGCGAAGACGACCGACGATCCGGGCGCGCAGGGCGCGTGCGCGAACGCGGCCGTCGCGATCGACGAGATGCAGGTGCTGCTCAAGCGCAATTTCGCGGAGCTGATGGCGTCGGTCACGGGCGGCCCGGCCGTGTCGATCGAGCGCCGCGTGCATTTCCGCTACCAGTCGGCCCAGGTCGCCGAGCGCTGCGCGCAGGCCGCGAACGCGCTGCTGCGTTACGCAGGCGGCAACGGCATCTATCACCGCAATCCGCTGGTGCGCCGCTTCCTCGACCTGCACGCGGCCCGCGCGCACTACGCGAACAACGTGGACCGCTTCGGCCAGAATCTCGGCGCCGTGATGCTCGGCCGCGAGAACACCGACTTCTTCATCTGACGAGGCCGCGATGAACGACCCGCAAGCACAGCAATACGTGTTCGACGTGGTGGTCGTCGGTTCGGGCGCCGGCGCGCTGCTCGCCGCGTGCCGCGCGGCCGACCGCGGCCTGTCCGTCGTCGTGATCGAGAAGACGGCGCTGTACGGCGGCACGTCGGCCGTGTCGGGCGGCGGCATCTGGGTGCCGTGCAACCACCATATCGCCGAGCTGGGCGCGACCGACTCGCGCGAGGCCGCGCGCGGCTACATCGAAGCGTGCGTGGCCGGCGAATCGACGCCCGAGAAAATCGACGCGTATCTCGACCGCGCGCCGGAGATGCTGCGCTACCTGGAATCGCAGACGCCCGTGCGTTACCAGTCGCTGCCGAAGTACGCGGACTATTTCCAGAAGGTACCGGGCGCGATGCCGGGCTACCGCGCGCTCGATCCGCTGCCGTTCGACGGCGGGCTGCTCGGCGACGAGTTCGACCGGCTGCGGCCGCCGTCGCCGGGCACGCTGATCGGCGGGCGCGTCGCGGTGACGTCGAAGGAAGCGCACACGCTGTTCTCGCGCGGGCCCGGCTTCATGAAGCTCGCGATCGCGCAGTTCGGCCGCTACTGGCTCGATATCGGGATGCGCCGCCGCACGCGGCGCGACCGGCGCCTGACGCTCGGCAATGCGCTGATCGGCGGGCTGCGCCGCGCGCTGCTCGACCGCAACGTGCCCGTGTGGCTCGATACGCCGATGCGCGACCTGCTCGACGTGGGCGGCCGCGTGACGGGCGTGCGCGCGCAGCGCTTCGGGCAGCCCGTGACGATTACCGCGCGACGCGGCGTGATCCTCGGCGCGGGCGGGTTCGAGCGCAACCAGCCGATGCGCGAGCGCTACCTGCCGCAGCCGACGCAGGCGCGGTGGAGCGCGACGCCGCCGGCCAATACCGGCGACGCGATCGCCGAAGGTCACCGGCTCGGCGGCGCGCTGGCGCTGATGGCGCACGTGTGGGGCGCGCCGACGGTCGGCGTCGCGGGCGAGGAGAAGCAGCGCGCGCTGTTCGTCGAACGCAACCTGCCGGGCTGCGTGATCGTGAACAGCCTCGGCAAGCGCTTCGTCAACGAAGCCGCGCCTTATTCCGAATTCGTGCCGGCGATGTATCGCGACCACGCGCGCACCGGCGCGAGCGTGCCGGCGTGGATGGTGTTCGACGCACGGTTTCGCCGCAAGTATCCGTGCGGGCCGATCATGCCGGCATCGATGATGCCCGACACGAAGATTCCGGCCGCGTTTCGCGACGTGCTCGTGAAAGCCGACACGATCGACGCGCTCGCCGCGCGCATCGGCGTCGACGCGGCCGGCCTGCACGACACGCTGCGCGACATGGCGCGCTACGCGGTCACCGGGATCGACGAAGCATTCGGCAAGGGCGACAACCTGTTCGACACGTACTACGGCGATCCGCAGAACCAGCCGAACCCGTGCCTCGGGCCGGTCGACCAGGCGCCGTTCTATGCGGTGCGGATCGACGCGGGCGACATCGGCACGAAGGGCGGGCTCGTCACCGACGTGCACGCCCGCGTGCTGCGCGCCGACGGCGAGCCGATCGACGGCCTCTACGCGATCGGCAACACCAGTGCCTCGATGATGGGCGCGAGCTACCCCGGCGCGGGCTCGACGCTCGGTCCGGCGATGACCTTCGGGTATCTCGCCGCCGACCACCTGGTTGCTCGCGCAGCCGACGCCGGCGGCCAACCGGCCCGGCCATCCACGACTGAACTTGACGGAGTCCGATCATGAGCGATCTCACCACCCATCCGCTGCGTACCGACATGCTGCTCGCGATGCGTCGCCTCGCGCGCTCCGTCACGGTCATCAGCAGCGCGCACGACGGCCGGCGCTATTCGATGTCCGCGACGGCGGTCGATTCGCTGTCGACCGATCCGCCGTCGCTGCTGATCTGCATCAACCGCAGCGCGTCGCTGTATCCGCCGCTCGACGCGGGCGCCGGGTTCTGCGTGAACGTGCTGGCGGCGGCCCACGAAGGCATCGCGATCGATTGCAGCGGCCGCCTGAAGGGCGAGGCGCGCTTCACGACCGGCGACTGGCACACGTCGGCGCACGGCGTGCCGTATCTGCGCGACGCGCAGGCGAACCTCGTGTGCGAGCAGGACGGCCGCTTCGAATACGGCACGCATACGGTGTTCATCGGCCGCATTCGCGAGGTGCTGATGAGCGGCGACGTCGATCCGCTCGTCTATCTCGACGGTGCGTACACGACGCCCGGCGCGCCGCTGGCCCGTGCGGCCGCATGACGTGAGGAGCCGGCCATGAGCGATTCGCGCTTCCATCGGCTGACCGTGGCCGACGTGATTGCCGAAAGCGACGACGCGTGCTCGTTCGTGTTCGACGTGCCGGCCGCGTTGCGTGATGCATTTGCGTACCGGCCCGGTCAGTTCCTGACGCTGAACGTGCCCTGTGCGGATGCGACCGTCGCGCGCTGCTACTCGCTGTCGAGCGCGCCCGGCATCGACGCCGCGCCGAAGATCACCGTCAAGCGCGTGCGCGACGGCCGCGCGTCGAACTGGCTGTGCGATCGCGTGAAGGCAGGCGACACGCTCGACGTGCTGCCGCCCGCCGGCGTGTTCACGCCGCGCACGCTCGACGGCGACCTGCTGCTGTTCGCGGGCGGCAGCGGCATCACGCCGGTGCTGTCGATCCTGAAATCGGCGCTCGTGCACGGACGCGGGATGCTGACGCTGATCTATGCGAACCGCGACGAACGCTCGGTGATTTTTCGCGACGAGCTGCAGCAGCTCGCGCAGCGCCACCCGGGCCGCATGCGCGTGATCCACTGGCTCGACAGCGTGCAGGGCATCCCGCAGCAGCGCCATCTCGAGGAACTCGCACGGCCGTTCAGCCAGCAGGAGACCTTCATCTGCGGGCCGGCGCTGTTCATGGAGAACGCGCTGGCCGCGATGCTCGGCCTTGGATTGCCGCGTTCGCGCGTGCATGTGGAGCGTTTTGCGTCGCTGCCCGATGCGCCGGCGCAGGTTGCTGATACGGCTACGTCGAGCGCAGCGGCGGCCGCAGCGTCCGGCGACGGCGCGGCGATCGAGACGGTGCTCGACGGCGACGCGTTCGCGTTCGACAGCGCGCCCGGCGAAACGCTGCTCGACGCAATGCTGCGCGCGGGCGTGCCGGCGCCGAATTCGTGCCGGATGGGGCAATGCGGCGCGTGCATGTGCCGGATCGAGCGCGGCGAGGTGGCGCTCGACAGCAACCACGTGCTCGACGACGACGAGATCGCGGCCGGCTGGACGCTCGCCTGTTGCGCACGGCCCGCGAGCGACGCGCTGCGCGTGGTGTTTCCCGACTGAGCCGTGGCGCGCCGGCGGCGCGCACGGCCACCTGATGCCTATGACGATGGACAACGAAATCCTGACCACGCCCGCGCTGATCGCACGGGCAGCCGCGCGCCACGGCGCGCATCCGGCGATCGAATCGGCGCATGGCCGGCTGACCTACGCGGAACTCGATGCGGCACGCCTCGACGCCGCGCGCGCGCTGCTCGCGAGCGGCATCGCGGCCGGCGACCGCATCGCGGTGTGGGCGCCGAACCTGCCGCAATGGATCGTCGCGGCGCTGGCGATCCACACCGTCGGCGCGATCCTCGTGCCGGTCAATACGCGGATGAAGGGGATGGAGGTGGGCGGCATCCTGCACGACGGCGGTGCCCGGCTGCTGTTCTGCTGCGGCACCTTCCTCGGCGAATCCTATCCGGCGATGCTCGCGCCGCACCGGCCCGCGACGCTCGAGCGCATCGTCGTGTTCGACGGCGAGCCGCCTTCAGGCGCGAGCGACGAAACCTGGAGCGCATTCCTCGCGCGCGGCGCCTCGGTGTCGCTGGCCGCAGTGCGCGAACGCGAGGCGCAGGTGACGCCCGACACCGTGATGGACCTGATGTTCACGTCCGGCACGACCGGCCGCCCGAAGGGCGTGATGACCGCGCACGGCCAGAACCTGCGCGCTGCGCAGGCATGGGCGGCAATCGCCGGCGTGCGGCCCGACGACCGCTACCTGATCGTCAATCCGTTCTTCCATACGTTCGGCTACAAGGCCGGCTGGCTCGCCGCGCTGGCGAGCGGCGCGACCGTGCTGCCGCACCTGGTGTTCCAGCCGGCCGACGTGCTGCGGCGCGTCGCCGACGACCGCATCTCGGTGCTGCCCGGCCCGCCGACGCTGTACTACGCGCTGCTCGACGCACCCGATCGCGCGACGCGCGACCTGTCGTCGCTGCGGATCGCGGTCACGGGCGCGGCGGCGATCGCGCCGAGCCTGATCGAGCGGATGCGCGCGGAGCTCGGCTTCGAGACGGTGCTGACCGGCTACGGGCTGACCGAATCGTGCGGTTTCGCGACGCTGTGCCGTCAAGGCGACGATGCGGAGACGGTCGCCTATACGTCGGGCCGCGCGATGCCGGATGTCGAATTGCGCATCGCGGGGCCGGGCGGCGCGCCGCTCGGGCCGGACGAGACCGGCGAGATCTGGGTGCGCGGCTACAACGTGATGCGCGGTTATTTCAACCAGCCGGACGCGACGCGCGAGACCGTCGATGCGGACGGCTGGCTGCATACGGGCGATCTCGGCTGCGTCGATGCGAACGGTAACCTGAAGATCACCGACCGCATCAAGGACATGTTCATCGTCGGCGGCTTCAACTGCTATCCGGCCGAGATCGAGCGGCTGCTCGCCGCGCACCCGGCGATCGCGCAGGTGGCGCTGGTCGGCGTGCCCGATACGCGGCTCGGCGAGGTCGGGCATGCGTATGTCGTGCTGCGGCCGGGCATGCATGCCGACGCCGACGCACTGAACGACTGGGCGCGCCGCAACATGGCGAACTACAAGGTGCCGCGGCATTTCACGTTCGTCGAGCAACTGCCGACGAGTGCCGCCGGCAAGGTGCTGAAGTACCGTCTGCGGGCGGGGACCGAGGCGGCGGCCTGAGCGCCGCCGCGTCACACGAACGGGATGAACGCATGAACGACAACGGTTTTCCGCCGGGCGCGGTGCTGGTGTTCGGCGGCAGCGGCGGGATCGGGCAGGGGGTTGCGCTCGAGTTTGCGCGCGCCGGCGTGCCGGTCGCGCTGGGCTACCGCAGCAAGGCGGACGTGGCCGAGCGCGTCGCGCGCGACATTCGCGGCGAAGGTGTCGCGGCCACCACGCACTGCGTGGACGTGACCGATCCTGCCCAGGTCGATGCCGCGCTCGCGGCCGCGATCGACGCGCATGGCCGCGTGCACACGGTCGTGTGGGCGGCCGGACCGCTCGTGAACCAGCGTCATATCGGCGACATGACGCACGACGACTGGCGCCGCGCGATCGACGTCGAGACGATCGGCTTCTTCGTGGCGGCGAAAGCCGCGCTGCCGCACTTCCGCGCGTCGGGCGGCGGATCGTTCGTGACGCTCGGGTCGGCCGGGCACCTGCGCTGGCCCGACCGCGACGGGCTGTCGGTCGCGCCGAAGGCGGCGAACGAAGCGCTGGTCAAGGGGCTGGCACGCGAGGAGGGGCGTTACGACATTCGCGCGAATTCGATCCTGGTCGGCGTGATCGAGGCCGGGATGTTTCCGGTGCTGCTCGAACAGGGGCAGTTCGACCAGGCGTGGATCGACGAAACGCAGAAGATGCTCGCGCTCAAGCGCTGGGGGAAGGCGCACGATGTCGGGCGGGCGGCGGTGTTCCTGGCGTCGGACCGGGCCAATTACATTACCGGGCAGCAGTTGAATGTGTCGGGCGGGTATGGGCTGTGACGGTTGAGGTGCTGCGGGCAGGCAGTGCGCGCCCGCGATTCCGATAGCGCGCTGCAGCGATGCCTGCCCCATGAGCGAGGAGCAGGCATCGTGTGCCCGTCATGCCGGCTTGCGGATTCCGGTGACGGACCGCTTCATGTCAGCGTCGACGCGGGGAAACCCGAGGGTCGCGATCACCACGCGAGCGGTGCCGGCTCCGTTTTCCAGAACAGCCAGCGCCGGCGTTCGAGATGCATGCCGTTGCCGATCTGGTACGGCTGCTGCCGCCCGGCATCCAGTTCGATAATCGACACATAGCCGGCACAGGTCGAGACGACGAGCGTTCGGCCGTCGTCCGACAGATCCATATCGCAGATCGTCGAGCCGACGAAATGTTGCCAACGGGCGTTGCCGTCCGTGTCGACCGCGCGCAGATAGCCGCCGGCATCGCCGAGGATGAATTCGTCGCGACGCGCGGCGGATGCGTAGACGCGTGCGTTGCCCTCGATCACTTTCACGCCGTCTGCATCCTCGTAGAAATCCGAGTGCAGCCCGGGAAGCTTGTCGACCTGTACGCCGATCGTTGCGCCGTTGTAAAAGTGGCAGGCGTTCAGCGCGAGCACGCTGCCGTCGGCGCTGAACACGGCATGGTGCGGATACTCGCCGTGCGGGCCGACTGTCGCGATGCATTGCAAGCGGGCGTCGAATACCCGATGCTCGCCATCCTGCGCGCCGACGGCAATGAGCGATCCGTCCGAAGACAGCGCGCCGTGCTCCATGTCGAGCGACACGTCGGGCGTGTCGTCCGGGTAGTTCTTGCGGAGCCAGTCGAAATGCTCCTGCATTTGCTCCTGGGTCGGCAGGAGCAAATGCGCGCGTTGTTCGTCCAGGACGTATGTGCCGTCGGCGGAGACCAGCAGCACGCGCTTGCCGTCCGGAAACGGGATGAGCCGGGTCGGCTTCGGGTGCGTTTCGCGCGGCGGGACGTCGAACCCCTCCGGTACGCCTTCCTGGCCCGTCGGCCAGGGGCACCATGCAACACGCGGCCCTTGCCAGCCGTCCGTCACCTCGACGCCTTGCTCGCGTGCGACGGCGAAGAACCGCCGGCGCGGGCAGCGACCGAAGAAGAGGACGTCCGGGATGTCGGTGATCGTGTCGCCGTCGATATGCAGAACCTTGCCAGGTTCGTACGTTGCACCGAGGCGCACGAGGATGCCGCCGTCACGCAGCGCGAGCACGGCCGCAATGCTCTGCGCGTTTTCCTCCAGCAGCGGCATCAACGGTTCATGCGCGAGCGGCCACTGAGCCCGGATGTCCTTTCGCTCGGAGGACGCATTGGCTTCGCGAAGCGATGCCAGCCAGGCAGGCAGCAGGTCGTCGCTGTTCGCGAATTCGGGGGCATCGCCGGCCTCGTCCCAGCCTTTGGCGAGCCCGGTTGCCACGTAACGGTTGATCGCTTCGGCGTAGTCGAGCACGCGGCGTTGCCATAGCGCTTGCGCTTCGTCCTGGTTCATTCGGTTTCTCTCGGATTGGATCGGCGTTGGTTCGACGCCGTTGGTTTTTTGTAGACGGGTTCAGCCATTCGGACAACCGGCGTGGCCCGTTGCGACATGCGCCGGCCGATTCTACCGTCATGCCGTGAAGTGAATTTGATGGAGTTGCGCGGGGGCGCTGTCTCGTCCCGGGGATGGGGTGTAGCGGGGTGCGGAAATGCGTGGTCGAGCGATTGCGCTTCCGTATCGAGCTTCATCGGCGCCGACATGACCTGCCTTTCCCGCGCTTGAAATCGTTTACGACGCGGGTCGATATGTCGACCGGTTCCCGCCCATCGTTTCGGCTCGCTTATTTCCCCGGTGCACGACGCGGACAAGATGGATGCGCACGCATCCGTATTCACCCTGCATTGCCACGCGCGATCGCACATCGACCTCGCGCGCGACCGGCGCGAGGTCACATTCTTGCAACGCATTCTTCAATGCATGGCGCCGCACGCGTTCGGCGACAACGACGACACGCATGCGCTGAAGGCCGTCCCGCCTCGTTCGGCACGCGTTGCGGCACCGATGCACGGCGCGGCGGATCGCGTGTCCCGGCATCGATCGCCGAATAAGGATGCGCGCCTGAAACATTTCCTCCTGTTACAGCCCGCGCGACCTTCCGTGTTTTGCGGTGACGCTTGTCCCGCGTCGGTTTGCGCCGTATGGCACGCGCTTTGCGGGTGACCCGGTGCCGCCGGTGCAAACGAAATGGGCAACAACGATGAACGCATCGTCGGCATGCAACGACATCGAAACAATCGGGGAATCGGATCGGGCCGCGGGCGCCGCGTGGGGTGGCGCACCTGCCGCGCCTGTCGTATCGGCCATGCGCACGGGGCAACGCGTGCCCGATCCGTAGAACAGCAAGCGTGCTTGCAAGGTGTCGTGTCGGGGTTCGCATCACGCAGGGCGGCACAGGCCGCATGCGTTGGCGAGGCGCGCCCGGCACATGTCGGGGGAGGCGCCCGTGAAAATAACGGTGAACCAATGGGCAGCGGTCGCGGTGATGTGCGCCGCGAGCGCGCATGCGCAGGAGATCTACCTGCAGGGCGGCACGCAGGGCGTCGGTATCGGCGCGGCCGTGAGCTTCAATTCGATCCTGGGGGCGCATGCGGACTTCAATGCGATCGATCTTTCGCATGACTTCACGGTCGCGGGCAATCGCTATCAGGACGACCTGAAGCTGCGCCAGGGCGGCCTGTACGCGGACATCTTTCCGTGGCACGGCAGCGGATTCCGGGCGACGCTCGGGATGCGCTTCAACGACGACGATATCCGCGGCGTATCGGTGCCGACCAACGGCACCTATGTGTTCGGCGGCAAGCGCTATCCGGCGATGCCGGGGATGTATGCGGTGGCGGAAGCGCGCTATCCGACCGTGATGCCGTACGTCGGGATCGGCTACGGGCATCGGCCGGCGTCGAAAGGGCTGGGATTCGTCGCCGATCTCGGCGTTGCGTACGGGATCCCGAAATGCTCGTACACGCTGTCGCCGGAACTGGCGGCCGCGGCCGGGCCGGCGAAGAGCCAGGTCCTGGTCTCGAGCGGGCTGGATTCGCTGCGGCAGGTGATGTCGCGCTATCGGTGGTATCCGGTTTTGCAGATCGGGATTTCGTATCGGTTCTGAGCGGTTGCGCTCCCGTTGCGTGTGCCGGGCGGGGCTGGCCGGCAGCGCCGATACGGGCGGGACAACGGGTGCCGGCAAGGGTGGCAACTGACGACCGTCGCGAGCGCGGCGTGCGGCGGCGGTTTGCGCGTGCCTTCAACGGATGGGACGACTGGCTGATCGGCCGTCTTTCCCGCCGGACCGATCCGGCTTGCCTTGCACCCAGCGGTTCGACGTGTCGGGCGAGCGGCGCATGTCGAAAGGATTCATGCGCCCCGTTGCCGTTCGCCGACGCCAACCACCGTCCTCCCTCCGTCAATGGTGGTGATAGCCGTGATTGCGACGGGTGTCATGGCACTATGATTGAATCAGCCTGGATGGAGGGAATCATGGCAAATCTATTGGTGCGTGACGTGGACGATATCGTTCAGCGCCTGCGCGAGCGGGCTGCGGCCAATGGCAGGCGTGCGGAGCCCGAATATCGGGCCATTCTGGCCGCTGCGCTCGGCCGGAAACCGTTGTCGCACAAGGGCATGTTCTGAATCTGTTCAGAATTCGTCAAGAACTCACCTTCACCTGAATGGTCGTGACGCCTCGCGCATCTGCATAGGTTTCGGCCGACGCGTCAGCCATATGGCCGAGTAGCGCCTTCGTATCGCGTCTTCATGGAACTTGCGCGACAGCGCCTCGAAGATCGGCATCGAGCAGCTCCGCCCGGTTTCGAATTCGACCGTTTCCACGTCGATGTCGGCTGACGATTCGAACGCGTTTCACCTCGTTCCGCGCTTCTCCCGATCGCATTTCCGAATGCCTGATTCATGTCGAACGACAACGACACGTCGGCGACGGAGGGAAGACGATTGGCCTCGGTGCGAACAGCAACGGTCAGTCTTCCGTGAATGCGTTGCGGAACAAAGTGTGGCAATCCGGTGTCATCGTCGGTCGGGAAGCGATGGGTTGGTCGCTGGGAGAAAGCAGGTGAACACGGGAACAACCATTCAAGCAATGCAGGGTGCCGTTTGAGCGGCACCGGGCGGCTCGTAACAAGGAGTGCAACAAGCATGAAAATTTTCCGCACGAGGCTTCGCAGTATCGCAGGCCTCCTGGTTGCAGCGGCAGTGTTCGATCCAGCGTATGCACAGGGTGTGCCTGGGCAGCTTCTGACTGCAACGCAGCTTAACGATGCGTTGCGGACGGCTTCGATCCAGAGCGGTGCGATCAACGGCGCAACGATCGGGAGTGCGCGTCCGGCTTCTGGCAAGTTCACATCGCTTGCGGCGTCTGCATCGAATCCGTCGTTACTGTTCAATTTCGGTGGGGTGGGCGAAAGCGATCGCGCGTTGCAGGCGATTCTGCGGGAACAGAAAATTTCGGTGATCGCATTCGGTGCGGACCCGACCGGCACACGACCGAGCGCGACGGCGATTCAGAATGCGATCAACTACGCGTGTGCGTCACCGTCACAGAAGACGGTGTATGAGCCGCCGGGCACATATCTCTGGGACCACAACGTGACGATCAACTGTCCGGCCGTCAAGCTGATCGGTTCTGGAGGGGGCGGATACAACGACAATGCGCCGAAGATCAACGCGACGACGATCAATCGCTGGGTCGGCCCGCGCGGTGGCACTGCGCTGACGATCGCCCCATCCGGTGATCAGAAGACGGAAGACAACAGCGTCATGGGGATCTTCTGGGATGGCAACAATTCCCGTGGCGGTATCGCTGTCAATCTGATTTCAGCCCGGTACGGGACTTACGACATTCGTGCAGCCCACTGGGCTACCGCTTTTGTGCAGACGGACATTTCGCCGGCGGCAACGGAGAATTCGGACGTCACGGGAAACATTTTCTACAATATTTCCGGGTATCAAACGCTGCCGACTGACGGGTCGGTGCTCATCACGCACAGTGCTTACGATCACAATGCCTGCTGGAATCACTTCTTCCTGATTCAAGCCGTCTATTTCAATTCGCCCGGTATCGTGCTGAATGGCGACGACAGCGAACGGTTTGACGTGATCAATCTATACAACGCGAAGGATGGAACAGCGAAAGGGCTCGTGCTGAATGGCTCGAATACGTCGCCGTATGCCAATACGCGTCACAACACGTTCTATCTGGTTGGCACGGGGGGCAGCCAGCACGGCAACCAGGGCGGCGTTTATTCGCAGGGGGTTGACGCGTCCGGCAAGCCGCTCGCCTATCCTGCGGTGGGAAACAATATCGTCTGGTACGACGCCGAGAACTCGCAAGCGATGCCGACGGTCGATCCCGGATCGACGCTCTGGTGGAGTGAGGACAATGCGCCGGCCGGGATGAGGCAGTTCTATTTCACGAAGAGCCCACCCGGATATGTCCAGGTCGACAATTCAGGAAAGATCACGCAGGCCGGGCAGATCACGATCCCGGCGGGCGCGACGAGTGGTTCATTCACATTCCCCACCTATCAAGGCAACCGGACGGCAGGGTTTCCGCATGCCGTCGTCAGCGTTCAGGCTACGCCAACGACGGCTGCGGTTCCATTTTGGGTGTCGGCGACGAACAAGGCCGTGACGATCACGTCGGGATCGCCGCATACCGCGCTCACGTTCTCTTTCAAGGTCGAGGGGTATTGAGCCGCGCTGAAGAAGATCCTTGCGGGGTTCGCGCTCGGTTGCGCGTGCCCGATCCAGCGCACGAACGCGACAAACCGATCGCGGCCGCCGCGCGGATCAACGATCTCACCACCGTGGTCACGCGCAACGTCGACGATTTCTCGCGCACCGGCGTGCGGTTGCCGAATCCGTTCGACTAGCCGCGCGGCCTGCCCGAACCGTTTCTTTTTACCCCGTATAATCGCGCGGAAAACCAATCAAAACGAACGGGGACGCGATGACGCTTTACGCACAACAACGATGCCGATACGGCACGATGCTGTTCAATTCGAATGATGAATTTGTGGGGCGCAGCCTGTCGTTGTACGGCGAGTGGTCCGAGCCCGAGTCGTTCCTCTTCGCGCAGATGGTCCGCGAAGGCGACACGGTCGTCGAGGCCGGCGCGAATCTCGGCTCGCACACGGTGATGCTGTCCCGGGCGGTCGGGGAGCGCGGCGCGGTGTACGCGCTCGAGCCGCAGCGTCATACGTTCCAGTTGCTCTGTGCGAATCTCGCGCTGAACCAGCGGTTGAACGTCCGCGCGCTGCAGTGCGCGGTCGGCGATGCGGAAGGCTCGGTGCCGTTCCCGGTCTTCGATCCGCGTTCGCCGAACAACTTCGGCGCGTCGTCGCTGCTCGGCACGAATCGCGACACTGAACCGGTACCGCTGCGCACACTCGACTCGCTCGACTTGCCGCGGGTCGATTTCCTGAAGGCGGACGTCGAAGGTTTCGAGCCGAACCTGATCCGCGGCGCGGGTGACACGCTCCGCCGGCATCGTCCGATCGTCTATCTGGAATACTTGAATCACTACACGGGTGACGGCTCGAAGGCGTTTCTCGAGCGTTTCTCGGCGCTCGACTACCGCGTCTGGTATTTCATCACGCCCGTGTTCAATCGCCTCAATTTCCTCGGCAATCCGGAGAACGTGTTCGACGGCATCTGGTCGTTCGACCTCGTGTGCATTCCACGCGAACGCGGCGAAATGCACGGGCTCGTCGAAGTGACGCCGGACAACGAAGGCGTGTGCGTCGATCCGGATACGTGGCGGCGCGTGCGGTTCGCGCCGGCGTGAACCGCAGCGCGGGGATCGGGGCATAGCGCTCCGGCTCCCCGAGTCGACCGCCGGATGCATATCGAAGGCCGCACCGGCGCGCGCGTGATGACCTTCCTGCCGCTGCGAATGCACGGGGCAGACGGTCGATGAGCTGATCCCGTGTCCGGTTCGCAAGAATCCGGCAACAACCCGGCAACAACCCGGCAACAACCCGGCAACAACCCGACGGCAACCCGTCCGGGTTTTCCCGGCCCTCCCGCATCCCCGCGTCGTCCCGCCGGGCTTTCGCGAACCTCCCGTTCCCCGCTGCCTCTCGTCCCAACAGACGATGTGACGCCATCCCCGACCGGCCAGAATCCTTTCACGAACAACGGATTCTGAACGAGGAGGAGGCCGACATGATCGATGTCCGTGCACTCGGCTATGTGGTCGTCGAAGCGACCCGCGTCGACGCGTGGCGCCGCTATGCGGAAGACGTGCTGGGCATGCAGGCGATCGACGCGCCCGACGGCGCGTTGTACCTGAAGATGGACGAACGCGATTTCCGCTACGTGATCGTTCCCGGCCAGGCCGACCGCTATTTCGCGTCGGGTTGGGAACTGCCCGACGGCGCCGCGTTCGACGCCGCGCTTGCGGCACTGCAGCGCGCAGGTGTCGAACCCGTGCGCGCCACCCGCGACGAAGCCGCGCTGCGCCGCGTGCAGGCGATGGCGTGGTGCACCGACCCGTCCGGCAACCGCCACGAACTCTACTGGGGGCCGCGCTGCGACTTCCGCCGTTTCGTGTCGCCGCTCGGCGTGTCGCGCTTCATCACCGGCGACATGGGGCTCGGCCACGCGGTGCTGCCGGCGCCGCAGTTCGACGCGACCGACGCGTTCGTGCGCGGCGTGCTCGGCTTCGAGCTGTCCGACATCTACCGCGTGAAGTTCACGCCCGATCCGGCCGAGCCGGAGAAGCGCATCCACTTCATGCACTGCCGCAACGCGCGCCATCACAGCCTCGCGCTGTTCGAGATGGCCGTGCCGTCCGGCTGCGTGCACGTGATGGCCGAAGTCGACTCGATGGACGAAGTGGGCCGCGCGCTGGATCGCGTCGCCGCGCACGACGTGAAGCTGTCCGCGACGCTCGGCCGTCACTGCAACGACCAGATGATCTCGTTCTACATGAAGACCCCCGGCGGCTTCGATCTCGAATACGGCTTCGGCGGCCTCACGGTCGACTGGTCGCAGCACGCGGTGTTCGAGGCTACCCAGGTGAGCCAGTGGGGCCACGACTTCAGCATCGGATACCGGTAAGCCAGCACGATGACGATGAAACCTCTCGACAAGACGATGTCCGCGCGCGACGTGGTCGCGCAACTCGCCGACGGCATGACGATCGGCATCGGCGGATGGGGGCCGCGGCGCAAGCCGATGGCGCTGGTGCGCGAGATCGCGCGCTCGAACCTGAAGGACCTGACGATCGTTGCATACGGCGGCGCCGATGTCGGCCTGCTTTGCGCGGCCGGAAAGGTGCGCAAGGTGGTGTTCGGCTTCGTGTCGCTCGACGTGATTCCGCTCGAACCGCATTTCCGCCGCGCCCGCGAGCAGGGCCGCGTCGACGTGCTCGAACTCGACGAAGGGATGCTGCAGCTCGGCCTGCGCGCGGCCGCCGCGCGCCTGCCGTTCCTGCCGACGCGCGCCGGGCTCGGCACCGCGCTGCTCGACCACGCGCCGCAACTGCGCACGGTGCGATCGCCGTACGACGACGGCGAGACGCTGCTCGCGATGCCCGCGATCGAACTCGACGTCGCACTGCTGCACGTGAACGCGGCCGACCGGATGGGCAACACGCGCATCGACGGTCCCGATCCGTTCTTCGACGCGTGGCTGGCCCGTGCGGCGCAGCGCTGCTACGTGTCGGCGGAAACGGTCGACGCGTCGCTCGCGAGCGACGACCTCGACGCCGCGAAACGCAACCCGTTCGAGCGCTCGCTCGTCAGCGGCGTCGTGCATGCGCCGGGCGGCGCGCACCCGACCTCGTGCGGGCCGGCCTACGGCTGGGACTTGCCGCACCTGCGCGCGTACTGCACGAGCGCGGAAGACGACGCGAAGACGGCGGCGTACCTGCGCGACGTGGTCGGCCAGGACGAACGCCAGTACCTCGAAGGCGTCGGCGGGCTGTCGCACGTGACGACGCTGCCGTTGCCGATTCTGTAAAGGAGCGCCTTGTGAGCGAATCTCTCGACCATTCCCTCGCGGAACTGATGATCGTCGCGTCCGCGCGGCTCTGGCGCGACGACGGCGAAGTGCTGGCGACCGGCATCGGCACGGGCCCGCGGCTCGCGGCCGGCCTCGCGCGCCTTGCATACAACAACGGGCTGATGCTGACCGACGGCGAAGCGTATCTCGTCGAGGAGCCGGTGCCGCTCGGCCCGCGTCCCGACGGCTATCGCGTGAAGGCGAGCGGCTGGATGACCTACGAACGCGTGTTCGACTGCCTGTGGCACGGCCGCCGTCATGCGCTCGTGATGCCGACGCAGATCGACCGCTTCGGCCAGGCCAACATCTCGTGGCTCGGCGACGACTATGCGCGCCCGAAAACCCAGCTGCTCGGTGCACGCGGCTTCCCCGGCAACACGACGAACCACGCGAACTCGTTCTTCGTCAGCGGCCACGGCAAGCGCACGTTCGTCGAACACGAAGTCGACATGGTGTGCACGGTCGGCTACAACCCGGCGCGCCGGCTGCCCGGGATGAAGACCTTCGTCGACCTGCGCAGCATCGTCACCGATCTGTGCGTGATGGATTTCGGCGGGCCCGACCATGCGATCCGCGTGCGCTCGCTGCATCCGGGCGTGAGCTTCGATGAGGTGCAGGACGCGACGGGCTTCCCGCTGATCGCCGCACCGGACCTCGGCACGACGGCCGCGCCGAACGCCGACGATCTGCGCATCGTCCGCTCGCTCGATCCGCACAACCTGCGCGCGACGATCGTGCGCAACAATCCGGCGCCGCGCCGGGGATGAGGTCAGACATGGAAGCGACCCAGCTGACGTTCGGCGACGGCGTCGTCGATTACGCGGTCGAAGGCGGCATCGCGACGATCACGATGAACCGCCCCGAGTATCACAACGCGCAGAACTCGAAGATGACCTATGCGCTCGACGCGGCGTTCCGGCGCGCGGCGCACGACGATGCGGTGAAGGCGATCGTGCTCGCGGGCGCCGGCAAGCATTTCTCGGCGGGCCACGACATCGGCACGCCGGGCCGCGATATCCACGAGTCGTTCGAGCGCGAGTCGCTGTGGTACGACCACGTCGACAAGGAAGGCGGTGAATTCCTCTATGCACGCGAGCAGGAGGTGTACCTCGGGATGTGCCGGCGCTGGCGCGACCTGCCGAAGCCGACCATCGCGATGGTGCAGGGCGCCTGCATCGCCGGCGGGCTGATGCTCGCGTGGGTGTGCGACCTGATCGTCGCGTCGGAGGATGCGTTTTTCGCGGACCCGGTCGTGCGGATGGGGATTCCGGGTGTCGAGTATTTCGCGCACGCGTACGAACTGAACCCGCGCATCGCGAAGGAATTCCTGTTCCTCGGCGAGCGGATGCCGGCCGAGCGTGCGTACCAGATGGGCATGGTCAACCGCGTGGTGCCGCGCGAGCGGTTGCGCGACGCGACCTACGCGATCGCCGCGAAGATCGCGACGATGCCGCGCCTCGGGCTCACGCTGACCAAGCAGGCGCTGAACCACGTCGAGGAACTGCAGGGCAAGCGCGCGGCGATGGATGCGGCGTTCGCGTGGCATCACTTCGCGCATGCGCACAACGAACTGGTGAGCGGCGATCGCCTCGGCGGCTACGACGCCCGCAGCATGGCCAGCTCGCAGCGCCAGCCGAACGGCGCGGACCGCAGCGACGCGCAGGCGCCGGCACCGGCCGCCGTCAACGGAGCCGCCGCATGAGCACGACGCTGCATACGCCGCTGTGCGACCTGCTCGGCTGCCGTTACCCGATCGTGCAGACCGCGATGGGCTGGGTGGCCGACGCACGGCTCGTCGCCGCCACCAGCAATGCGGGTGGCTTCGGCTTCCTGGCTGGCGCGACGCTCGAACCCGAGCAGGTCGAGGCCGAGATCCTGAAGGTGAAATCGCTGACCGACCAGCCGTTCGGCATCAACTTCCACATGTTCCAGAAGAACGCGCAGCAGGTCGTCGAACTCGCGATCAAGCACCGGCTGCGCGCGGTCAGCTACGGCCGCGGGCCTGACGCGAAGACGATCCGCCGCTTCAAGGAGGCCGGCATCGTCTGCATGCCGACCGTCGGCGCGCCAAAGCACGCGGCGAAGGCGGTCGAGCTCGGCGCGGACATCGTCACCGTGCAGGGCGCGGAAGGCGGCGGCCACACGGGCGCGGTGCCGACCACGCTGCTGCTGCCGAAGGTGCTCGACGCGGTGCGGGTGCCGGTCGTCGCGGCCGGCGGCTTCTTCGACGGGCGCGGGCTGGCTGCCGCGCTGGCCTACGGCGCGGCCGGCATCGCGATGGGCACGCGCTTCCTGATGAGCGCCGAATCGCCGGTGCCGCGCGAAACGCTCGAACGCTACGTCGCGGTCGGCGACCCGGCGCGGATCCGCGTGTCGGACGCGCTCGACGGGCTGCCGCAACGGATGATCGACAACCCGTATCTGCTGAAGCTCGAACGCTTCGGCCCGCTGCGCCGCACGTGGTTCGCGTTGAAGACGGCCGAAGCGTGGCGGCGCCAGAACGGGCTGAGCACGGGCGACATGCTCGGCCTCGCGCTCAAGGCGCTGCGCTCGCAGGACTACACGGCGAGTCAGACGCTGATGGCCGCGAACGCGCCGTTCCTGATCCAGCGCGCGATCGTCGAGGGCCGCCCCGACGAAGGCGTGCTGCCGAGCGGCCAGGCGGCCGCGATGATCGGCGCGATCGAATCGTGCGACGCATTGATCGCGCGGATCGTCGCGGGAGCCGGCGAGCGGCTCGATGCGCTGGCCGTGCTGCGCGGCGTGCCGGCGACGCAGGCCGCGTGAACATAATCACAGGGAGGCAGAGGAGATGACAGCATCCAACCAACCGGCCGGCGCAACGCCGTTCCGGATCGACCGCGCGGACGGCATCGCCGAACTGGTGATCGCCCATCCGCCCGTGAACGCGCTCGACGCGCAGGGCTGGCACGCGCTGGCTCGCGCGCTCGACGCGCTCGGCGAGGACGACGACGTGCGCGCGATCGTCGTGCGCGGCGAGGGCCGCGGCTTCTGCGCGGGCGTCGACATCAAGGAACTGGCCGTGCATCCGGAGCGGATCGTCGCGGTCAACGCCGGCAACTACGAGACGTTCCGCGCGGTGCACCGCAACCCGAAACCGGTGATCGCGGCCGTACACGGCTTCGTGCTCGGCGGCGGGATCGGCATCTGCGGTGCGGCGGACATCGTCGTCGCGGCCGATTGCGCGCGCTTCGGCGTGCCCGAGATCGACCGTGGCGCGATGGGCGGCGGCGCGCATCTGCAGCGGCTGTTCGGCGTGCAGAAGGTGCGCATGATGTATTTCACCGGCGAGATGATCGACGCGGCCGAAGCGTACCGGCTCGGCGCGGTCGAGCAGGTGGTGACGCGCGACACGCTGCGCGACGCGGCGCTCGCGATCGCCCGCAAGATCGCCGAGAAGAGCCCGGCGATGGTGCGGCTCGCGAAGGAGGCGCTGAACGGCGTCGAGGACGGCGATCTCGAGGACAAGTACCGCTGGGAGCAGGGCTTCACGCTGCAGGCGTACATGACGAACGATTCGACCGAGGCACGGGCCGCGTTCGTCGAGAAGCGCGACGCGCGCTTCGACGCGCAGGCCCCCGCCGAGGAGGCACGCGCATGAACCTGACCTATACGCCGCAACAGCAGGCGTTCCGCGCGGAAATCCGCGACTGGCTCGCCGCGCACGTGCCGCGCGAGCGGCTGCCGAGCTTCGACACGGAAGAAGGCTTTGCCGCGCACCGCGAATGGGAGCGCACGCTGCACTCGGGCCGCTGGAGCATGGTCACGTGGCCGCGCCAGCTGGGCGGGCGCGGCTGCGACCTGATCGAGTGGCTGATCTTCGAAGAGGAATACTGGCGCGCCGACGCACCGATGCGCGTGAACCAGAACGGCATCTTCCTGCTCGGCCCGACGCTGATGGATTTCGGCACGGCGGAGCAGAAGGCGCGCTTCCTGCCCGCGATGGCGGCCGGCGAGCACGTGTGGGCGCAGGGCTGGTCGGAGCCGAACGCGGGCTCGGACATGGCCGCGATCCGCACGACCGCTGCCCGGATCGGCGACGAATACGTGCTGAACGGCCAGAAGATCTGGTCGACCCGCGCGGTGTGGGCCGACTGGCTGTTCGGCCTGTTCCGCAGCGACCCCGAATCGTCGCGCCACCACGGGCTCACGTTCCTGATGGTGCCGCTGTCCGCGCCGGGCATCACGGTGCGGCCGATCCGCCAGCTGAACGGGCAGACGGGCTTCGCGGAAATCTTCTTCGACGACGTGCGCGTGCCGGTCGAGAACCGTCTCGCAGCCGAAGGCGCGGGTTGGCAGGTCGCGATGGCGACGGCCGGCTTCGAGCGCGGGCTGATGCTGCGTTCGCCGGCGCGCTTCCAGCGCACCGCGCAGGCGCTGCGCGACCTGTATCTCGCGCACCGCGACAGCGCGGACCGCGATCCGACGCTGCGCGAGCGTGTGGTGCAGGCATGGATGGATGCGCAGGCCTACGCGCTGTCGACCTACGCGACCGCGAGCCGGCTGCTGAAGGGCGGCCACATCGGCGCGGAGTCGAGCACCAACAAGGTGTTCTGGTCCGAGCTCGACCTGCGCATGCACCAGACGGCGCTCGACATCCTCGGCGCGCACGGCGAGGTCGTTCCGCAGACGGCCGCGCAGCACGCGACGCTCGGCCACTGGCTCGACGGCTTCCTGTTCGCGCAGGCCGGCCCGATCTACGCGGGCACCAACGAGATCCAGCGCAACATCGTCGCCGAACGGATGCTCGGCATGCCGCGCGCGTAAGCGCGCCGGCGACTCCCTCACTGAACGGACATCGTATGGATTTCGTATTCGATGAAGACCAGGAAGCGCTCGCGGACAGCGTGAAGCGCCTGCTGATGACCGAGATGACGCCCGAGTTGATCCGCGAGCTCTGGGCCACGCCGACCGGGCGTTCGGACGACCTGTGGGCGCTGTTCGCGTCGCAGGGGCTGACCGCCGTGTCGGTGCCGGAAGCGCACGGCGGCCTCGGCCTGACCGAAGTCGAATGGGCGCTGCTCGCGCAGACCTACGGCTACTTCGGCAGTCCCGAGCCGCTGCTCGACACGGCGCTCGTGTCGGCCGGCGTGCTGGCGCGGCTGCCCGCGAGCGGCTGGCGCGACGCGCTGCTGAACGACATCGCGGAAGGCCGCGCGCGCGTCGCGCTCGTGCATCCGGTGAACCCGTATGCGGCCGACGTGCACGTCGCGCAGGCGCTGCTGTGCGAGCACCGCGGCGAGCTGCAC